>CAZKQY010000215.1:0-2239 GCA_964555005.1 uncultured Syntrophotalea sp.
TGTCAGTCGGGAAAGGTTGTTTCCGCGAATGATGGCGCGGATTTCGGCGACATAGGCATCTCGGCGACTGGAATAGAGGCGTAGCCCTGCGGCCAGGTCGACTCCCCGTAAAGCTTGTTTTCGGGAACGCTTTTGCGCGCGAATAGTGCGTAACGAACGGTAGGCACGGTGGGTATTGAGATTGTTCATGTAGGAGCGCACTGAGTCATGCAGGCTGGCGAAGCGTTGTACTTCATGGCTCTGTTTGGCAGAGCGTTCTTTGGGTACCAGACCGGTTCCGGTGGCATAGGTCCATTGGCCGAACAGGTTGTTGCCGAGCCGGCAGAAACGGGAGGTGCCATAGCCCGATTCGCTGGCCGCCTGGGCCAATACCAGGTCTGGAGGCAGGGTGTCGATCCGCCGCAAGAGCTGTTTACGGGTGCTTGGGTGGGTTAGCGGATTGTGGCCCAATCGGTAATTTTTGATCAGGCGGTTTAGCAACAGATATTGGGGAGCGGATAGCGGCAAGCCGGCTTTATGGTGACGCAGGGCGATAATAAATTGCTCGCGTTGCAGGGTGATTTCCCGGTTGGCCAGCAGTACGGATGGCAGCAGGGAAAGGAAAAACAGCCGTTTGCGCTTGGTGATATTCTTGATGCGATGGAGGTCCTTCGGCATAGAGCTGAGCAGGAAGGGTGGTACTCCCTGGCTGAGAGTATCCCAGCGGTACTTGTTGCCGGTCAGGTAGTTGCTCAACTCTTGGTGACTGACCGGGTTGATGGTCGCAATGGCAGCGGTTTCGGGTTCCGGCCAGGAGAATGCAGATCGTTCGCAAGCGCTGACAAGGAAGCAGTTGCTCAATAACAGGATCAGCGGCAGTATTTTTTGATATTGGGTCATGGAGTATTTTGTGCGGGCTTGTTGGTCAACAGGTCGCCTGTATATATGCTAGTTGTCTGTCAGACTTGATGGTTCAAAACAAAAAAAATAACGGTTGCAAATCAGGTTTTCGAGAATTTAAGAATGAATAGCAGGGTTATTTGGCAAAAATTGTCGAGAATCTGTGTCGATCAGGCGATATTGTAGTCGGCTCATGGTAAGCCTGACAGTCTTATAGTGAAGCTGTTGGCCAGCCGTTGCCTTTTTTGGAGGAACGATGAAAAGCTTTCGTCAGGAACTTTGGTTCCAGTTACCTCAACGGCAAGGATATATCAATATCACTTCACAGGTTGAAGACTGTCTTCACCAGAGCGGGATTCGCGAGGGCCTGGTGCTGGTCAATGCCATGCATATTACCGCCTCGGTGTTTATCAACGATGACGAGTCTGGTCTGCATCATGATTTTGATCAGTGGTTGGAGAAGTTGGCCCCCCATGAACCGGTGGCCTCCTATCGGCATAATGTCGGTGAAGATAACGCCGCCGGCCATCTCAAACGGCAGATCATGGGCCGCGAGGTGGTGGTTGCCGTGACTGGCGGCCAGCTCGACTTTGGTCCCTGGGAACAAATTTTTTACGGCGAATTTGATGGCCTTCGCCGTAAACGTGTGCTGATTAAGATCCTCGGTGAATAAAGTCATCCCTTTAATCTGTCGTCTCGGTCCTTTGCTGTTCCGCAGGCTGCTTGTTGCCGGTCTGCGGGGCTTTTTTAGGGGGACGGCTGGCGCTGATCAGCAGCTTGTTGTCGGTAAAGGTTTCCACCTCTCCGGCAAAGGTTTCGATTTGAAAATAGTCTTGAATCTCATCGCTGGCTTCAATGAATAGCTTGTTTAGCTGTTGCACCGCCTCTCGAGTCAAACCCGATCGTTTAGCCCATTCCTGAAAATCATGGGTTTTTTTCTGCACTGTGGTTTCGTGAAGAATAAAATCGGCATCGATGGTCATCTGTTCCCATTCGGCTTTGGTGAAAGCACGGATGTGAGTCGGATCACGCAGACGTTCGTAACTGTGCTGGAACTCAGCAATGTGAGGTTCGTCTGCGAGCAGGGTATCGATGATCACCATGCGGCCGCCACGGCGCAGCACCCGGTGGAATTCTTGCAGCGCTCGCGGTACATCGGGAAAGTGGTGCGGGGCAATGCGACAGATCAGCAGGGTAAAGGCTCCGGCAGGAAAGGGCAGGTCCTCGGCGTCGGCTTCGCGGAAGGTGATGTTTTCAACGCCATCCTCTTCGCTGATAAATTCCTGGGCCTTTTTCAGCATTTGCATCGCCAGATCGGAGGCGACCACGCTTCGGACCAAGGGGGCTAAATAGAGGGCGC
>CAZKQY010000216.1:0-5004 GCA_964555005.1 uncultured Syntrophotalea sp.
GGTGGTGGTCGAGCACGGAAGCCACGGCGGCAGTGTCGCTGCGCCCATCGCCAGGGCCATGTTTGTCAGCTACTTCAAGCTACAACCGCCGCCCGCCAGCGGTGCATCCGAGGGAGAATAACCGCCATGTTCGATCGCCGCCTGATAACACATTTCGACTGGCCGCTACTACTGGTAATCGTGCTGACCGCCCTGATCGGCATCGTCAACCTCTACAGTGCCACCTCCACCGGATCAACCCTGGCAACCCCGGTCTATATTAAACAACTTTACTGGCTGGCGGGAGGAATCCTGCTCGCCGCCATGGTGAGCTTTTTTGACTATCGCCATCTGCAGCACTACGGCTTTATCCTCTACGGCCTGACCCTGCTGTTGCTAGCTGCGGTACTATTGGTCGGCAAGACCTCCATGGGGGCCACCCGCTGGCTCGATCTCGGCTTTTTCAATCTTCAGCCGAGCGAAATCATGAAGATCGTCATCATCATCGCCCTGGCCTGCTACTTCGCCCGCCAAGACACCCTGGCCGCCTATTCCTTAGGCGACCTGTGGCTGCCCTTCCTGTTACTCGGCCTGCCGGCGCTCCTGATCATGAAACAACCCGATCTCGGCACCGCCCTCATCGTGCTGTTTATCGGCTTTACCATGATCCTGTTCGCCGGCATTCGCCGAGGCACCCTGGCAACACTGACCATACTGGCAGCAGGCGGAGCAGGCGGCGGCTGGTTTTTGCTCCACGACTATCAAAAACAGCGTATTCTTACTTTCCTCGCTCCTGAACGAGACCCCCTCGGTGCCGGCTATCATATCATTCAATCAAAAATTGCCGTCGGCAGTGGCGGATTTTTCGGCAAGGGATTTATGCATGGCACCCAATCACAGCTCTCTTTTTTACCGGAACGCCATACCGATTTCGTCTTTTCGGTATTCGCCGAAGAGTGGGGCTTCAGCGGCAGTCTGCTGCTGCTCTGCCTCTACCTGCTGATCGTCATCTGGGGCATCTATGTGGCCCGCAACGCCGCCGACCAATTTGGCACCTTTCTGGCGTTTGGCGTTTCAGCCATGCTGTTCTGGCACATCGTCATCAACCTAGACATGGTCATCGGCCTACTGCCGGTGGTCGGGGTTCCCCTGCCCCTTTTCTCCTATGGCGGCACCAGCATGATCACCAGCATGCTCGGTGTCGGCCTGCTGCTTAATGTCAGCATGCGACGCTTTACCTTTTGACTGTTGCAACCTTTAACCACTACCCGTAATCTGATGACAATTTTCGAGGCTGCCAATTAACGACTCGTTAAAGTGCCTTTATTGACGAAGCCGGGCCTGTTTTGTTAAGGTGCATAAAATATTAAACCCTGTTTATAGCCAACCGAAGAGATCTTTTTTCTCTTTTATTGAATAGAAACTAGCGAGGAACTAAGTTTATGAAAACCCCCGAAACAAACACCTGGTCTTTTAGCCAATGGGCAAAAGAAAATCTTGAACTGGCCGAAGCAGCCGCCGCAGTCAAGGATCTTCCCGCCATGGCCGATATCGTTACCGATTTTTTGGTAGCCACCCAAGACCCGGACTGGACCGCCAAAAAATTGGCTATGGTCATTGCCAGGGATCCGGCAGTGGCTGCCTGTGTGCTGAAGGTGGCTAACAGTTCTTACTACAGTTTTCAACGCCACATCGCCAGTCTTGAAAGCGCCGTTTCAGTCCTGGGGCTAAAAACCCTCAAGAGCCTGGTTCTAGCCGTCGGCATAAAAACAATGAACAAGCGCTTCGGCCTGATTGAAAAGCTGCTTGTAGAAGACTCGATCGGTAGTGCCTTGAGCGCCCGAGCCATTGCCCGCCAGACGGGGAATCTGGACCCGGAGGAAGCCTTTTTGGCCGGGCTGATGCGCCATATCGGCAAAATCGCCATGAACAACATTGCCCCAAAAAGCTACACCGAAATCATTCAAGGGGTTTATAATCAGGAAAGCTCTTTGGCCAATCTGGAACGAAAATACTTCCCTTACACCCACAGCGCCATTGGCGCCGCCCTGCTCGACAACTGGAATCTTTCCCCCGCCCTGGTAGCCTGTACCTTGTTTCACTCCGAACCGCCACCGGCCGGAGAGCTGGATGAAACGACGGAACGTCTGCTTGCGACCGTTAATCTGGCCGGCAGCGTCTGCCAACGACTAGGTATCGGCCAACGCCAGGCCGAAGAATCCCTGGAACTTATGAACAACCCCAGTGCTGCTCAGCTTGGCTTGGATGAAGCGGCCACTGAAGCGATACTTGAAGAGGTTTCCGGAGCCTTCGAGGAAACCCGTCAGTCTTTTCTTGGTGATGGCTAGAAACCTATCGGACCTACCATGAGCCGGCGGAAAAATCGTCTAATTGGCCAATATTATTGAAAATTCATGACAAATAGCCCCGCCGTTCGTTCTCAAATTCTCGAAAACCTGGCCTCAAACAGCCCATTTTTCGTTTCGTCCCGTCAAGTCCGACAGGTTCCTAGGGTTTTGTGAAAATATCTTGCCATCGAAACCGGGGGCGATTTTGACGCTCCGGTAACAGACAACAGAAACCGGCATAAACAAACCCGAGCAACATCATCATTTCAAACATGGGTAGCCTCTCTCCTGGTGAATTGTCACCAGCATACCCCTACCCTATGACAGAATATGTCTCACCCTCGCCAAGCCGAATCGTTATCAGACCACCGCAGCCCCTCGAGGCTTGCCAAGGCAGCGGATCAACCGCAAATCCTGGCCTTACTGCTGCTAAGCACCGTGGGCGGTCTGCTCACGGCCCCCTACTTTCCACCACTGCCGCTATCTTTACTCTGGCCCGTCCTGCTGGCCTTCGCCTGGTGGATACTGCGCAACTCTCGCCTTGCAACAATTATTTTAGCCGCCTTTTGTGTCCTGCTGGCAATGGCCCAATACCAGCGACAAATGACTCCAACTCTGCCGCTCCACCATGTCGCGCGATTGCCCCGGGACCACCCCCTGACCATCGAAGGCCGTGTGCAGGCCATTCACGGCGGCAACAGCCTGCGTATCGACCTCGACACGGAACAACTGGTAACTGGTCCGGTACAGCAAGCCCTTACCGGACGCCTGCGACTGACCGTCGGTGAAGGGGATCCCCACCTGCAAAAGGGTCAACGCATTCGGTTTCGCAGCCGCCTGCGATCACCGGAACCTTTCGGTACTCCGGGAGAATTCAATTATGAACGCTACCTGGCTGCGCGAGGTATTTTTGTTACCACCTACCTCGCCAATGCCAAAGCTATCGTGCCCTTCGCCGCACAAAAAGAATCTGGTCTTCTGGCTCGAGTGGCCAGGTTGCGCCACACCATCGGTCAGCACATTGATCTGGCACTAGCACCTGACCGGCAAATCCTGGTCCGTGCTCTGGTCATCGGTGACCGACAGCTATCGCCAGCCCAGCGCCAACAGCTGTCGAACACCGGACTGTCCCACCTTTTTGCCATCTCGGGCCTGCATCTTGGTTTGCTGGCCCTTTTCCTCTACACCATCGGCCACTGGCTGTATCGACGCAGCGAAAGGCTATTGCTGCTGGCTCCTCCGGGCCGCTTGTTGCCCATAATGCTGCTGCCCCTACTCTGGCTGTATCTTCACTTGACCGGCAACGCCATTTCGACCCGCAGAGCCTTTTATATGGCCGTGGTCGGCGCCCTGTTGCTACTTGTCGGCCGCCGCACCAGACCACTGCAAGCCCTGGCCGGAATCGCCCTTGTCATGCTCTGCAGCGCTCCCTTAATCCTCTTTGAACCGGCCTGGCAATTATCTATGGCCGGGGTCGGCGGGATACTGCTGTTGCTGCCAACCTGGCAGCGTACCATCTCCTCCCTGCCCCGTTGGTGGCACTGGCCCATCGGCACGGCAGCAACCACCCTGGCCGCGACCATCGCCACTACTCCGCTCATTCTTAGTCAGTTTCATCTTCTGGCTCCGGCTGGCTTATTAAACAATCTGCTGGCGGTACCCTTGATCGGTTTTTGCGCCGTGCCTCTTGGTTTAAGCGGAGCCTTACTCGATCCTCTCTGGCCAACTGGTGGTGCTGCCCTCTACCAGTTATGCGGCCAAATCTGCCACCTGACTTTGCAAGGGGCTGACCAACTAAGCCAGGGACCGCTGCTCTCGGCCAGAGTCTGTTATCTTTCGCCTCGCATCCTCACCGGCATCGCCATTCTCTGCCTGTCGCTGCTGATCCCGCGCTGGACCGGTCGCTGTCTGTACCTGCGCGTTCCACTTCTGCTGGGCGTACTATGCTTACTGTTTCTACCGCAGAAAGCGCCACAAACCCTAACGGTCACTGCGTTAAGTGTCGGCCAGGGAGAGGCCCTGCTGCTGTCACGACCACAGGGCGATCATTATCTTATCGATGGCGGCGGAATATATGGCAGCACCTTCGACGTGGGTGCCCGTCTGGTGGCCCCTGCCCTGGCCCGGCTCGGCGTCTCTTCTCTGGAGGCGGTCATTCTCACCCATGACCACCCTGACCACCGCCTGGGCCTGGCAGAAATCCTCAATTACTTTCCGGTCAGAGCTTTCTGGTCAACCCAGACGTTGACGGAACTCCATCCGGAAATTCGCGAGCCGATACTGAGACGGGCCATTCCCCTACAGACCTTTCCTGAAGGCTGGACCACACTAAACCAAGAGGCACAAGAAGAGCTTGCGATCTATGTGCCGACTAAAAAAGCACCCAAAATCAACGACCGTTCTCTCGTCCTTTATGCCCGTCACGGTCAGGACGGCCTGCTGCTCACCGGCGACCTGGAACTGCAGGGGGTCATCGATTTGCTGAACCATCCGCCGGACGGCCCGGTCACCCTGCTTAAACTACCCCATCACGGCAGTCGTTATTCGGAGCCTTGGCGACTGGTCAATGCATTGCAACCTCAACAGGTGTTTAGCTCCAGTGGCCGCCACAACCGTTACGGCCTACCGCACAAAGAAGTTACCGAAGCACTGTCTGAGCAAGGACTGGTGTCAAACG
>CAZKQY010000217.1:0-1652 GCA_964555005.1 uncultured Syntrophotalea sp.
TGGCCGAAGCCATCAGTTCCATGCTGCGCCGGGAAATCGGTAGTCGCTTTTTAGCCAAGGTCGGCTATTTACTTGCTAAGCCGGCCTTTGCTGCTTTTAAGAAGCGTATTGACTACGCTGAATACGGCGGTGCTCCCCTGTTGGGTATTCAGGGCACTGGCATGATTTGCCATGGTGGGTCTGATTCCCGTGCAATCATGAATGCCATCGGCATGGCCCGTGAATCAGTAGCACAACGGGTTAATGACCGATTGATCGAGCACTTGCATCTTGGGGCGGAGGATGAGATATCTACCGAAAAGTCCTAGGGTTTTATCCGACTGGCGTTGCCGTCCGTGGATTTTTCGGTGAGGAAAGCTTCTAAATGCTATATAGTCGTATAGTTGGTACCGGATCGTATCTGCCTGAACGGGTTCTCACTAATGGTGACCTGGAACAGATGCTCGATACCAGCGATGAATGGATCGTGTCCCGGACTGGTATTCGCGAACGACATATCGCCGGAGAGGATGAGTATACTTCTGATTTGGCGACCAAGGCGGCTCGGCAGGCTCTTGATATGGCGGGCATGGAGCCAGGCGATATCGACCTGATTCTGGTGGCTACTGTTACCGGTGATTTTAGCTGGCCGGCTACAGCTTGCTTGGTGCAGAGCCAGCTTGACGCTGAGAACGCCTTTGCCTTTGACCTGTCGGCGGCTTGTAGTGGTTTTGTTTATGGCCTGGCCACGGCTGACTGTTATATTCGCTCCGGAAAGGCCCGACGAGTTTTGGTCATTGGAGCTGAAATTTTCAGCCGGATTGTCGATTGGCAGGATCGTAGCACTTGTATACTTTTTGGCGATGGTGCCGGAGCAGTAGTGCTCGAAGGGCAAGAGGGTAAGTCTGGAATTCTCTCTACCCATCTGCACACCGACGGGTCTCAATGGGGTCTTCTCTACCAGCTCGGTTTTGGTTCGCGCAACTCGGTTTGTGGAGAGGCTGGAAAGAAAAAGCTTCCCTATATTCAGATGCAGGGCAATGAGGTTTTTAAGGTTGCTGTGCGGGCTCTATGTGATGCGGCTGAAGAAGCTTTATCCGCCAACAATATCAGTGCCGATCAGTTGGCGTATTTTGTGCCTCATCAGGCCAATCGTCGGATCCTGGAGGCAACGGCCAAGCGAATAGGTCTGCCTCTGGACAAACTGGTAATGAATGTCGATCGTGTCGGTAATACTTCCGGTGCATCGATTCCCTTGGCCCTTGATGAACTGAATCGGCAAGGCAAGCTTAAAGAAGGAGATCTGTTGTTGCTGGATGCCTTCGGTGGTGGCTTTGCCTGGGGTTCAGCGTTGCTGCGCTGGTAGCGACAGGACTTTTGGTTCGGTTAAGGAGTAATCAATGTCTAAGGTAGCTTTTATTTTTCCCGGACAAGGTTCCCAATACCCTGGTATGGGTAAGGATCTTGCGGATAACTTCGCTGTGGCTCGAGAGGTGTTTGAAGAGGCTAACGATTGCCTCGGATTCGATGTGGCTAAGCTTTGTTTTGAAGGGCCCGAGGCGGATCTGCAGCTTACAGCCAATACTCAACCGTCGATACTGACCGTCAGTATTGCTGCCCAACGGGTTGTGGCCGCTGAGTGCGGTTTGTTAGCGGGCTATGCGGCCGGTCAT
>CAZKQY010000218.1:0-17760 GCA_964555005.1 uncultured Syntrophotalea sp.
GCGCGAGGGTATCGATCAACCAAGAACCTGATCAACATGGCTTACCTGATTGCGGGCAAACTGGATTTCAGGCTACCCACTTGAAACAGCGAGGAGCCATGAGATGCTTCATCCTGCTGTTCTAATTCTCTTTTACTCAATAATAACAGGTTATTCCGCGTATTAAAGCAAGAAGATTACCCAGCCAGAAAATCTCACCCTAAAACATCGGGTAAAGCATCCAAAATACTTGGCATTTGTTAAATACAGAGAAAATAAAGTAAGATAGATAATAATCCAACCAACCTGTTGTCAACTCATCCCCTCAAAGGAGAAAATGCCATGCTCAGCCAACCATTGGTAGACGCATTAAACGAACAGATGAAAAATGAATTCTTTTCGGCCTATCTCTATAAAGCCATGGCGGCCTATTTTGAAGCCGAAGACCTTCCCGGCTTTGCCCACTGGATGAAATTGCAGGCTCTTGAAGAACTCTGCCACGGAGAAAAGTTTTTTAACTATATTTGTGAGGCCGGAGGCCGCGCTGTGCTGCTGCCCATCGACGGACCGCAGGTCGAGTACGAGTCGCCGTTAAACGTATTTGAGTACTCCCTCAAACACGAGCAGTTCGTAACCGCCAGCATCAACAACCTGATGACCCAGGCTAAAAACGAGAACAATCATGTCACGGAAATTTTTCTGCAGTGGTTTGTCACCGAACAGATGGAAGAAGAAGCCAACTTTGGACTACAACTAAAAAATCTCAAAAGGCTTGAAGGCGACGGGCGCGGACTGATGATAATGGACAAGGAACTTGGCCAGCGGATCTTTGCTGTGCCGACAGGAATGAATATTACCGGCGTTTGATTTTCTAACGCTGATTTTTACTGCAAAACCAAAGGCCGGACGGATAATGAATATTCCCGTCCGGCCTCTTTACCTAAAACGGTTAGCTGGTTTTCATCCGTAAACAGCCAGGCCTCCGCACAAGGACTTAATTTCCTTGACCTTGGAAAAAATTGCTCGTTTCCCATACAAAAACTGCGCTGTTTCCATCCATGGTTTCCGAATTAAAACTAAGTATCCAGCAGCAGGGTCTCAAAAGAGACATAGGGCTTAAACAGTTGTGTCCCTCCCCCCTCGGAAACAACCCGCAACGCTCCCTCCGCATCGCGCACTCGAGCTCCGGCAATACGAGTCAGGGGCGTGCCAGCAAAGACTTCAGCACAAAAAGGAGCCGAAGGACCGAGCAGCACGGCCTCCCGCGGACTACCCAAATCTCCCAACAATTCATCAATTGTGCCGGTCACCAGGCTGGTACCGGTCACAATGGCAACGCTGCAAGCAGCCAGAGCCAAGCGCCCCTGTTGCGGTGACAACACACCGGGAAGGGAACTGTCGAGCTCAATGATTTCAAACCGACAATCGCTCGCCTGCAATCGTTTTACCAGTGGAGCGAAATAGCCGACCATGACCACGTGGTCTTCAGCCGTAATCTGCAAACCATCAATAACCTCTTGTTTGCTAGTGCGCGGCTGCGGTAAAGAAGCCAGCAGGGCGTTCGCCGTAGCCAAACCGAGGGTGCGTTTTAGCGATTGATCCGCTTCCAGCATCTGCAACAGATCAATAACCGGACGCCCGGTCAAAGTGCCAGCCATATGCAGACGGGAACACCCGCCACTTACTGGCGGCGGCGTCCAGGCCAACCCAGCCTGGCCGTTATCAAGACGGACAGCCGTATAACCGAGACCGATACGCACGTCGGCAATGCAAATGTCGCCGGCGTTGACCGCAAGTTGTTCGACCAAAGCATTCTGTATTTTAAGTGACATAAACCCTCCCAATCAGAAAACAAAACAAACACCTAGGAGTTAACAACATCTAAACATAACCCCACCATGAAATACTGACAAGAAAAAAAAGCTCAAGGTCTTAATACAACCGCCGGATAGGGTCCGCAACACAGCTTACCCCCTGAACTCTTTTATGAGAACAGCTTCCTTACCATGCGCCGTTGCCCAATTAATGGGCAAATACTACAGAAGCTCAAGCAAAAACACTCTGACAATTAAAATATAACCTTTGTTATTAAGCACGTTAGCAAACATGGCAAGACTCTTGCTTTTCAACAGCTGTAAGCTTCAGTCCCAACGACGTGACAGAGCTTGCCCAGCCTTTAACCAAAGGAGTCAGGCTTTGGCACCAAAACCAAAAATCCGCGAACTTCTCAACGAGAGCGCTTGCATCCACAATCAAAATAAAAAAAGTGCCTGCAACGCCCCCACCCCCGGCGCAACTACCGGTGGTTGCGCCTTTGAAGGGGCACAGATTTCACTCTTTCCCTACGCCGATGCCGCGCATCTGGTGCACGGTCCCATGACCTGCGTCGGCGCCTCTTGGGAGACTCGACTGACCCGCACAAGCTGGGCAGGACGGGATCTCACACAGATGGGTTTTTCCACCGGCCTATCGACCAACGATGTGGTCTTCGGCGGTGAAGAAAAGTTGCGCCAGGCCATCGACTACATTGTTGAGCATTATGCGCCGGAAGCCGTTTTTGTCTACAGCACCTGCGTCACCGCCATGATCGGCGACGATATCGACGCGGTGTGCAGACAAGCCGAGCAAACCCATGGCATCCCCATGGTGCCGGTCCACGCCCCCGGCTTTGTCGGCGGCAAGAACCTCGGCAGCCGTCTGGCCGGTGAAGCGGTTTTGACCCATCTAATCGGCACCAAAGAACCAAAAAGAAGCACCCCCTTTGACATCAACATTATCGGAGACTACAACGTAACCGGCGACATGTGGCAATACAAACCGCTGCTCGAAGAACTCGGCATTTCCGTGCTCTCCACTCTAAGCGGTGACGGCCGGATAGCGCGGATTTGCACGGCCCATCGCGCCCGACTCAACGTACTGGTTTGCGCCAAATCGCTAATTTCCCTACCCCGTAAAATGCAGGAACGCTACGGCATCCCCTTCATCTCCGTCTCCTTTTACGGCAAGCGGGACACCAGTACCTCTATTCTGGCCATTGCCACAGCACTGGGAGATGCTGATCTCATCGAACGCACCAAACAGGTCATCGCCCGCGAAGAGGACAAACTCGATAAATTGCTGGCCCCCTATCGAAAAATTTTTCGCGGCAAAAAAGCGGTTCTCAATACCGGCGGCAACAAATCCTGGTCCATCGCTTCGGCCCTGCAGGACCTCGGTTTTGAAGTCGTCGCCACCTCAGTCAAAAAAGCCACGGAAGCCGATAAGAAAAAAGCGAGAGAATATCTGGGCGAAAAAGGCATCCTTATGACCAATCCAGGCCAGGAACAGGCCCGCATTATCGACGAAACCGGCGCCCACCTGTTGCTGGCCGGGGGTCGCAGCCTGTTTACCGCCATCAAGAAAAAGATCGCCTTTGCCGATGTCAACCAGGAAAAGAAAAAGAGCTATGGCGGCTACGGCGGCCTGCTCAATCTGGCTGAAGATCTAAAAAACTCTTTACAGAACCCGGTCTTCAACAATGTCGCCAGGAGGGCTCCATGGGAGAAATAATGCGCAGACCCACTAAACCGCTGCAAGTCAATCCCTTTCGTCTCAGCCAACCCATGGGGGCGGCTCTGGCCTTCCTCGGCATCGATCGCTGCATGCCGCTGATGCACGGCGGCATGGGCTGCACCTCCTTTACCAAAGTCTTTTTGACCCGTCATTTCTGCGAACCGATCGCCATTCAGACCACGGCCGTCACCGACGTCACGGCAATACTCGATGGTGGTGACGGCAGCATCGTCGAAGCGGTGGCCAACATCACCAAAAAGATCACTCCCAGCCTGATCGGCCTGCACAGCACTGGCCTCACCGAAACCAAGGGAGACGACCTGCGCGGGGTCGCCACTCAGGTCGATTTTCCCCTGGTCTATGTCCATAGCACCGATTACGAAGGGGGTTTGGAAAGCGGTTGGGGCAAGACCTCTAAAGCCCTTATCGAGCAGTTGGTCGAACCGGCCACCACGACGTTGACCAATAAACTGGTACTGCTGCCCCATGTAAGCCTGACCCCCATCGAAGTGGAAAAAATCAAGGAGTTCATTACTCTATTTGGTTTCAAGGTCCATGCCCTGCCCGACCTCTCCACCTCCCTCGACGGCCATCTCGGTGAGAAGCAGAGCGCCCTGAGTAGCGGTGGCATTAGCGTTGATACGATTAAAGGGCTTGCCGATGCCGCACTGGTGATTTCCGTAGGCGCCTCGATGCTGCCAAGCGCTGAAGCTTTATTGAAAAAAAATTCCGCTATGCGGCACAAATCCTTTGCCCACCTGCAAGGCCTGGAGGCCTCCGACCAATTGGTAGCGGCACTGCTCAAAGCCAGCGAATTGGTCGAGCCTCCGGCAGGCGTTATTCGCTGGCGTAAACGTCTGCAGGACACCATGCTCGACAGCCACTTCTCTCTCGGCCAGACCCGCGTTCTGCTGGTCGGAGAGCCCGATTTTCTGGCCGGCGCGAGCCAAGTGTTAAGGGAAGCCGGCACCAAGATCACCCTGGCCCTGGCCACCGTCGACTCGCCTCAGCTCGATGACATATCCGCCGACAGCGTACGAGTTGGCGATCTGGAGGATGCCGAGGCGCTGCAGGACAGCTACGACCTTATCATCGGCAACTACCACACCGAAGCCTTGGCCCACCGCTTCAACAAAGGCCTGGTTCTGCGCGGCTATCCCAACTGGGAGATGGTCGGTAACCAACTGAAAAACGATCTGCTCTACGAAGGGGGCGCCTATTTCCTGTGCGAGGTGGCCAACGTAGCTGAACACATGCGGACAAAGAAGCCATTATTTACTAGTTGAATTCTGAAAAACTAAAAGGGATGGTCACTCACGGAAAGCCAACGCTTCGAGTCCGACAGAAAGGTAACAGAGATCTACAATAAAAGGCGTTACGACACCATTCGCCATTTCCCAAAAAACGACCGCTACGGTGACGAACTAACCACGCCGACGGTACCAGAAAAGTCGGACTGGGCCAGATGAGCCGTTCCTGTGCCTCTAGGGCGGCCAATAATCATGCCTCTGGCATAGGCATCCCGGGAGGGTGCTCAAGCCAGTCAGGGCCGGGACGATAACAGGCCTGACCGAAGAGAGCAGCCTGTTGATCCCCGGCGATGCCGGCAATCGGCAATCGGCAATCGGCAATCTGCAATCGGCACCCGGTAGCCGGTAGCCGGTAGCCGGTAGCCGAAAAAGTACCTCGGATCGGTTTCGCCATAGACATAGGACGACGACTTGACGATAGGCAGCAGGGCGCGGAAGATATCCAATCGAGCTCATGGATATTAAAAACAACAGAGTGCGGGAAACATTGGAATAGTCGGTAACATGACAACCACCGCCGATTAGCTTCCAGACCAGCCAACTGTCAATGGTGCCGAAGGCAATCTCGCCGGCGGCAGCCTGGGAACGCAGGTCGGGAATCTGCTCAAACAGCCAATGGACCTTGGTAGCGGAAAAATATGGATCAATGAGCAGGCCGGTCTTCTGCTGCCAGAGAGACTCCAGACCTTCCTGTTTGAGCTCGTCGAAAAACCGCGCAGTGCGCCGGTCTTACTAAACCACGGCCCGGCCGCACACCGCTTCGGCCCGGTTAAAAACCAGCACCGTCGCCCTGTGGCTACCTGTTAATAACTCAATACGTAATCGTTATCCATTAAATCACCCGTCAAGCCGAAGCGGGACCTTCAAGCCAGTGAGCGATCTTGTTCTTGATCGCGTCATGGGTCTGATAGGAAATCTCCGGCAATCTTCCGCCCCAGGCCTGTTCTGCCTCGTCGAAGCCATCTTCGATGCCTTGCAGAATTTCATCCAGCCGGGACGGGTCGCTGCCTGCCAGGCCTACAGCAAATTGAAAGATCCTCTCCGAAGTCTGCTCAACTCCGAAATAGCCATCCTCGGCGACCAATACCTGGGCTTCTTCAGGGGTGAGACTAGCGATATCGATCTCACTGCCGCCCGTAGCCAATTGCACCGCCACTCCCTGTTCCTGCAGCAAAGTGACCAGACGGCTGTGCAGCAGTTCGTAAGGCGACTGAATAATTTCTTGGCCCACTCCCTCACCATAGGTAACCGCTTCAGCATTCGACTGGCCAAGGGTCACTCGATCGCCGGGCGTCCTGGTGCCCCGATCCTGGTCTGACAACAAAGGGCGATCGCGATCACCCCGGTCAAGCAGATGCCTCGCATCGGATTGAAACTTTAGCAACCTGGATGTATCGATAGCACTCAAAATATTTACCCCCTTAGTGGCCCAAGATACCAATGTCAGAACTCTGCCGTTTCATTTAGTCGGCTAAATCAACCAGAATGCGTCCTTTAAGTTGTCCTTGCAGCATAACATCAATGTGCCCGGAAAGATCAGCAAGGGTACTTTCGTGACAGAGTGTCTCCATATCGTCAAACTTCCAGACATCAGCCAGTTTAGCCCAGACCTTTTGACGCAAATTCATGGAACAACCTTGAGAATCGATGCCGGCCAGGGTGATGCCTCGCAATATAAAGGGATAAACGGTAAGATTGAGTTCAGCAGAAGCGACATTTCCGCAACAGGTCACAATCCCACCAGGCTGCGTCGATTTGATAGCCGCAGCCAGCATTCCGCCACCCACGGTATCGATAACACCGGCCCAGCGAACCTTCAATAAAGGCTTACCCCCCTGGTCTGACAACTGGTCGCGACCAATCACCTCTCTGGCCCCCAACCCTTGCAGATAAGACTCGGCATCAGGCTTACCTGAGACCGCGATAATCTCATAACCGATTCGCGCCAGAATGGCGATCGCCACACTACCAACACCACCTGTCGCACCGGTAACCAGAACAGGCCCCTGTTCCGGCGAAACAACATCCGTCAATCTTAAAACGGACAGGCCGGCGGTAAACCCGGCGGTACCAAGGATCATGCTCTCCTTGAGGGTCAGCCCCGCAGGCAATGGCACCACCCAACTGGCTGGAACGCGAATATACTGACCGAACCCGCCCGGAGTATTCATTCCGAGATCGTAACTGGTTACAATAACAAGGGCGCCCTGTTGCACACTCTCAGCACTGCTTTCTACCACAATTCCTGCAGCATCGACACCTGGTGTATGCGGATAGTTTCTGGTAACACCCCGATTACCGCTAGCCGAAAGAGCATCCTTATAATTCAAGGAAGAATACTCAACACGAACCAACACTTCACCGGCCGGTAAATCCGATACATACCGATCTGTTACGGTTCGGGTGAAAGCACCGTCGGCACTTTCCTCAACGACCAACGCGCGAAATTTTCGAGTTTCCATAGCCTCTCCCCGTCAGCATAAAAGCTCTGTTAAGCTTTGGATTTATCAAACGAACAACTTGCCTGGCAAAAAAAACATTCAGGGGGCCACAACCAACCAGCAAACGCCAAACAGCAGCAAGACGTTTACAGCGAAGATCCAAAATATCCATTTTCCTGTTCTGCAAAAATGCTGCTTGGTCGATTGTACAATTAACTTCCAGCTTAACCCGACATGAATAATTGCCAGACCCATAAATAGCAATGCCAGAAAAAAATGTAGGTCAATCCAAGAATGTCGATGCAGACCCATAAGGTATTTATTGAAACGTGCTACCCTTCCTACAGGAATGACAAAGCGTAACAATAATCCGCTGACTAAAATCGCGGGCAAAGTACTAAGAAGAAGCAGATCAGCCAAATATTTAACAAGGTTTCTCATGGTCATCAATGCTATCCCGGCTGATTCAACATTTTTCGTTTCCGCCCGCCAAGCCCCACAGGCTCCTAAGCGATGCAGGTTATCCCGGCAGCTTGACCCAACGGCTCGACCAGGCCTGTACTCCACAGGATATCCACAACCTGTCCGGCAATAGAGACAAACAAGTTCTATCGGATCTTCAACGATTCCCCGATAAGGTGCATTTCTGTGCTAA
The DNA here is from genome assembly GCA_964555005.1 of uncultured Syntrophotalea sp. Taxonomy (GTDB): domain Bacteria; phylum Desulfobacterota; class Desulfuromonadia; order Desulfuromonadales; family Syntrophotaleaceae; genus Syntrophotalea_A. The sequence goes on from CAZKQY010000218.1 coordinate 7,938, forward strand.
ATATTTTTTTATAACGTTTTCGGCCAAGGATATGTAACGGAAAAATTTAACCGTAAGGCCATAACCGGAAACAATGGTAAAAAAAAACAAATAAAACTTCTTGTAAAGTTGGTAAGCCTTCTGATGTTTACGCAATAAAATTTTGATTTTTAAAGGTTTTTATCAACAATGCCATAACGCAACAACTATTGAGATTCAAAGACCTATTAATTGAAGCTACTTTCCAGCACCAGAAGGTCAGTTACATAACACTCATAGAGAATCTCATAGAAAAAAACGTAGACCACAAATGGACAAATCGTTAAACTAACCCAGGCCGACATCGAGACTCATCATAACCACGAAACCAACCATAGCACAGAGCGTAGCAAAGTCACCATTCTCACCCCGCTGAGTCTCGGGGATAACCTCTTCGATGACGACAAAGATCATCGCGCCGGCGGCAAAAGCCAGGGCATAGGGCAAAATCGGTCGGGCAATCAGAACCACGGCTGCACCAAAAACCCCGGCAATTACTTCAACAAAACCGGAAAGCTGGCCGTACCAGAAACTTTTTGCTACCGACAGGCCATCACGACGTAGCGGCATGGAAACCGCCAGCCCTTCGGGAAAATTCTGCAATCCGATCCCCAGAGCCAGAGCCATTGCTCCCGCCATGGTGGCCGACGGTAAACCGGCTGCCACTGCGCCAAAAGCCACACCAACTGCGAGTCCCTCGGGAATGTTGTGCAGGGTCACGGCAAGGACAAACAAGGTACTACGAGGCAAGTTAGTGGGAGGGCCTTCAGCTGCGCTGCGGGGCAAACCACGATGCAAGTGAGGTAAAATATAGTCCAGGCCACGGAGAAAAGCGCCACCGGCAAGAAAGCCGATGGCCGGTGGCAGCCAAACTATATAACCCATCTCCTCGGACATGGTGATAGACGGCGCCAACAGCGACCAGTAACTGGCGGCGATCATCACCCCGGCGGCAAAGCCGAGCATGCCGTCGAGGAGCTTACGACTCGGTTGCCGAGCAAGAAACACAGCGCTCGCCCCCAGGGAAGTAACCCCCCAGGTGAAACATGTGGCCAAAAAGGCCTGCATTATCGGATGAAGCTCTGCAAAGGCTGCTAACATTACTCTCTGCTCCCTTATTAAGGCGCCAAGACAACCTTTCCACGACTATAGCGAATCTTCAGAGTCTTGCTTGACTTTGTTGCTTTCCACTTCTATATTTGTGCCCCATGAAAGACATCTTCCTCGCAGACGCCCATTTACTTGATCCCGCAGCCGACAATTATCGGCGCTTGCTGTCTTTTTTAAAGCAGCAACGGGGCACCATACGACACCTGGTCATGCTCGGCGACATCTTCGAGTTCTGGCTCGGGTACCGGCATACGGTGTTCGCCCCTTTCATTCCGCTACTCGAAGAACTGCGCCTGCAGCGGGAAAGCGGCACTGAATTGATCTTCGTCGAGGGCAATCACGATTTTCATCTCGGCCCCTATTTTAATGAAACCCTTGGATGCCGCATTCTGCCCGACGGCGGTGCTCTAGAACTGGATGGAAAACGCGTATTCATCACCCACGGTGACCTGATCAATCCGGCCGATCGGGGCTACCGATTCCTGCGCTGGGCACTGCGCTGCCGCCTGAGCCGTCTGCTGATGGCCCTGGCCCCACCGGACTGGGCCTGGCAAGTATCCCGCTGGGCCAGCCGCCAGAGTAGCCGCCATAAACAATACCGCCACCGTTACTTTCCCGAAGAACTTCTGCTGAATTTTGCCCGCAAACGATTCGCCGAAGGCTACGATACCGTCCTCACCGGCCATTTTCATAATCCCCTGTATCGCCAACTCGACGGCAAATTGCTGATCTGTCTCGGTGACTGGATCGAACAGGACTCCTACGCCGTCTTTGAAAATGGCACCTTCGCTCTGAAACGGGCCTGACCCCTCCCGGATGACCCCTCCCGGAATCTCCAGCCTACTCCTTACTTTCTTCTTTACCTTCCTCGTTGCCTTTATCGGCGATGCGGCGCAATACCAAATCTTGCACGGTCAATGTCCCCAGAGCGCCCTGTTCGGCCCGCTCCATCTCTTTCTCCAGGTCGCTCACCAGGTCGCGGGTCGGCAGTTGGTAGTTCTGAGGGTAACTGGCCCCATTTTGGCGCAGTTCCTGAAAAAGACCCTGCACAGTCAAGGCATCCAAAGCACGCCCCGGCTGATAGCGCAGGCATTCTCCGCCCTCGTCACACAGCACTGCCATCAAATTTAGGCGCACCATCTCATCGAGCAGCTTACTTACCACCCGCGGCGGCAACTTCAAATCTTCACCGATTCGCTCACGGCTCCAGGCCGGTTCACCGCGATAAAAGGCCTCACCGGTCATCACCAATATCGTCAAGGCCAAGCGTTGTCGACAAGCAAAATTGATCTTTTCCGTTCCCAAATCCTGGCGCATGGTGCCGATGTTCTGGACGGCATAGGTCAGCTCAACACCTAAAAGCACGATCATCCAGGACAAATAAAGCCAGACGATAAAGATCGGCAGAGCGGCCATGGTGCCGTAAATAGCGTTGTACTTTCCCACCCCGACCTGAAAGTGAACATAACTCCACTGCAGCAACTGCCACAGAGTGCCTCCAAATACACCACCGACCAGCGCGGCCTGAATCCGAACCCGGGTGTTGGGCATAAATAGATAAAGAAAGACAAAAGCCGTCCACATCACCACAAAAGGGATCAGCTTGAACAACAGCAGAAGCGCCTCACCGACATAAGGCATCTCCAACAACTTCAGTACCAAGGTCTGACTCTGCAAGCTGGTACTAATGGAAACCGCCGCTAGAATCAACAACGGACTGAGTAGCACCACCGAAAAATAATCGGCAAAACGTCGTATCAGAGTTCGGGTCTCATGGACCCGCCAAATATGATTGAAGCTCTTTTCGATATTGGACAACAGGGCCAGCACGGTAAGCACCAGAACAATCAGGCCAATAACCCCGAGACGACCGAATTGGGTATTTTCGATGTAGCGGAAAATTTGAGCAACCACATCTTGCGAACCGATAGCCAGATTATTAATCAGTAAGGGCTCCAGCACATTCTGTACGCCAAGTCCCTTAAGCAATGAAAACATCAGCGCCAGCAGAGGCACAATGGACAGCAGAGTCGCATAGGTCAAGGCCGAAGCCCGCAACATACAGTTATCGGCGTTAAAATCCCGTATCACCAGCCAGAAGATCTGCGCCTGGCGCAGCCAGAAAACCCGCCAGCGAGTCAGCTCGTGAGGATCGATGCGCCAAAGATCGTAGATCAGAAACTTTCTGACTTTTTCAAGTTGGCTCTTTAAACTGGCCATGCCCCCTCCCCTATCAAACCGTCGCACCAGCCCAGACCGGACAACATAAATAACTCAAAACAACGAGCCAATTTGATCCTTGGAACAGAACCATGATGGCTCTCAATTTTCGTCCATCAATCCAGCCACTGGCAACCCAAACCGTTCGGCAGACGGCGTCTTGTCCAGCTGCTCGCCGACCAGCACGATCGTTTGCCCGTCCCACTGCAGATGCCGACGGGCAGCAGCCAGAACCTCCTCGGCCGTCACTGAAGCCAATCGATCACGGTAGCCTTGCAGATAATCTTGGTCATAACCATAAAAATCGAGACGCATAGCCTGGCTCACCACCTCATGTGGATCTTCAAAAGCGAAAACAAAGGAGTTGATCAAGCTTTCACGAGCAACCTCAAGTTCCTCATCGGAAACCGGTTCCTCGCTAATACGGCGCATTTCGTCCCGCATCAACACAACCACCTCGTCGACGGTTGCCGTGCGGGTCTCGCACCCGGCCACGAACAAACCGGGCAGGCGGCGCCCGACCTGAAAGAAAGAATAGACCGAATAGGCCAGGCCCCGATTGGACCGCACCTCGCGCATCAGGCGGGAATTAAAACCTCCGCCGCCGAGGATAAAATTCATTACCCGCAGAGCATAAAGATCGGGGTGGTCTTTGGTAACGCCCCGCTGTCCGAGCAATACCGTGGTCTGGGGAACTTCCTTCGGCACAACCAGCACCACCGGCTCAAGGGGGGCGGTCAACGGCGGGCTATATTGCAGCTCAAAGGGTTGCAGCGACCAATCAGCGAACAGCCTGTCAAGCAATTGTTCCATTTCGACCGGTTCAAAATCGCCTGATATGGCCAACCAGAGATTGTTAGGCAACACATAGCGACGATGAAAATCGAGTAAATCCTGGCGTTCGATGGCTTGAACACTCTCCAGGGTCGGCATGCGACCGAGGGGATGATCACCATAGATAGCACGGCGTAACTTCCGCTGAGCTATGGCCCCGGGTTCGTCGTTCTGCCGCCGTATGCCTTCGAGCATCTGCCGCCGAGCCAGTTCGACCTGTCCCTCATCGAACCGGGGTCGGCGCAATAAATCGGAGAGCAAAGCCAAGCCCGCTTCCAGGTCATTCCGATGTAAAGAAAAACTGCCGGAAACCGCATAACTGCCGCCGCTCATAGAAAGGTCAGCAGCCAACTCTTCGAGTTTATCATTAAAAACTTTCGGAGCTAACAGACCAGCACCACCACTACGCAATGCAGCAGCATATAGCTGAACCAAGCCGCTTTTGGACGCGGATTCACCGATACTGCCGGCACCGATCAGCAGAGAAATTTCTATCAGGGGCAACTCGTGATCGGAGTTAAGATAGAGACGCATGCCGTTATCCAACACACGCTCCTCGACCTGGGGTACAAAAAAAGTCAGTGGCGGGCTGTCTATCTGGTCCGGACGAAGCTGCGGCTGCTTTCCGACGCAGGCCGAAAACAATAACAGACATAGTAACGAAATAAACAAACGAAAAGTCATGGCTCAGGCCCCCTTTTTCTGCAGAACCGCCACGGTGCGATTGCTCGGCACCAAGTAGGTTGCGGCAACGCGCTGAATATCCTCAGCGGTAATCAAGGAGATCTGTTCCTCGTAGTCAATCAAGTAACGCCAATCGCCGCTGATGCTCTGATGAAAAGTCAGCATACGAGCTAATCCATCATTACTCTGTAGGGTACGTAAATGATCGACCCGCAGGCGATTACGAACCTGCACCAGCAGCTCCTCGCTCACCGGCTCGCGGGCCAGACGCTGTAACTCAGCGTAAAGAGCTATTTCGACCTCGGTTACCGTATGAGGATAACGAGGGACGGCCTGAATCATAAACAGATTTGGATAACGATAACCGGGAGCACCGTAACTGGCCACCGAGGTGGCCAACTGTTGCTCTAGGACCAGAGCTCGATAAAGACGGCTGGTGCGCCCTTGAGAAAGAATATGGTCAATTACGTCGAATATGTAATCATCCCGGGCCGGCAAGGTCGGTTTATGAAAAGCAACTGTTAATCGAGACTCAGCATCGAATTCGACGGTCACCCGTTTTTCCCCTCGCTGAGCCGGTTCCACTGTAATAACCTCGGGTACCGGCGTGCCGGAGGGTATGGAACCAAAATAGTTCTCAACCAGAGCCACCGCCTGCGGGAAATCGACCGCTCCGACCAAAGCGATGACCGTATTGACCGGGCTATAATAACGTTCCATAAAGGAGCGGGCCACAGCAGGAGAAAGATTGGCGATATCGGTAGGCCAACCGATGATGGGATTTCGATAAGGATGAACGACAAAAGCTGTCGTCAGAAGGGATTCATAAAGCAAGCCGTCGGCATCGGCGTCATAGGATCGACGCCGTTCTTCCATAACCACATCCCGCTCGGTATAAAATTCACGAAGCACACTGTTACGCATACGATCGGCCTCCAGAGAGGCCCACAGTTCTAATTTGTTTGCCGGCAGGGAGACCATATAGGAAGTTAAATCTTTACTGGTAAAGGCATTGTACCCGACGGCACCGTTACGAGCGTAAATCTGAGCGAATTCGTCCTTGATCACCAGTTTCCGATGACGCTTCTGCAGATCGGCCAACTGTTGTTCCAAGGTGGCAATGCTTTTTTCATCCGGAGCGGATCCGTTACGTAACAAATCAAGAGCGTTACCGACCTCCTCAATGGAATTCAGCAGCGGCTGCTCCTGGCGGTAGTCCTGGGTACCGATGGTCTTGGTCCCCTTGAAACGCAGATGTTCCAACAGATGGGCAACACCGCGGCTGCCGCTTGTTTCATGCACCGCACCGACCCCGACGGTCAGATAAGCAGAAAAGACCGGCGCTCCCGGCCGTTCGACTACCAGCAACTTGAGGCCGTTGGCAAAGGTATGTTCCTGAACCTTCTGCGCCAGAGTAGTGGCCTGCAATGACGGCACCCCGACACTTAATAACAGCAAAGCGGCCAAAAGCCGCCCCATCGATCTAATCAACATACAATGACCCCTCTGCTTAATCTGACTAACTGCAGGAAACTAGCAATATGATTCAGTATATACCGAAAGGGCCAGGACACCGCAAGGGCTAATCAACGACAGTCCTCAGGGCAGGGGATTAGACGAGAAAATGGGGCTGTCATCCAGCAGGCGCCGTACCTTGACCAGGGAATTATCGATCAAAGCCTCGACTACGATATCCGCTATGTTGTTAACCAACACCAGGCGCACTTCCCGGCGGACATTCTCATCGATTTCCTGTAAATTGTCGTTATTTCCGGCCGGTAGTAGCACCGTGGTGACTCCGGCTCGATGAGCTGCCAGCACCTTCTCTTTAACCCCACCAACAGGCAATATCCGGCCGGTCAGGGTCAACTCGCCGGTCATGGCTACATTTCGCCGAGCCGGACATTTGGTCAGTAAAGAAATAAGGGCGGTGGCAATCGCCACGCCTGCCGAAGGGCCGTCCTTAGGGATGGCCCCGGCCGGCACATGTATGTGCAGATCGCTCTGCTCGAAGAAATCGGCTTCAATGCCAAAATCGGCATAATGAGCGCGAACAAAAGATAAAGCCGTCTTAGCCGACTCGCACATCACATCGCCCAGACTGCCAGTCAGCATCAGTTCTTTTTTACCAACCATCCGAGAAGTTTCGATAAAGATGATATCTCCGCCCGTTTCGGTCCAGGCCAGACCGGTGGCCACTCCGATTCGGTCCTCCTCGCTCGCCGCATTAGCATAATAACGCCGTGGTCCGAGTAGCCCATCAACATCCGTTGCATTAATCAGGGTGCGGGGCACGCTACCTTGAGTGATTTCCTTAGCCACCTTGCGACAGATGGATGCGACCTGACGTTCCACCGCGCGCACTCCGGCTTCACGGGTGTGTTCCCGAATAATTTTAATGATCGCAGCCTGCTCAAATTCAAGGGGATAATCCTGCAAACCATTTTCTTCCAGCTGCTTCGGCAGCAGATATCTAAGAACAATCTGCAACTTCTCCTCATCGCTGTATCCAGGTAGACGAATAGTCTCCATACGATCCCGCAGAGGTGCCGGAATCGGATCCATAACATTGGCCGTTGTGATGAACATAACCTTCGATAAATCAAAGGGCACATCGAGATAATGGTCTGTAAAGGTATCGTTCTGTTCCGAATCGAGAACTTCCAAAAGCGCTGCAGAGGGATCGCCACGGAAATCCTGGCCAATTTTATCCACTTCATCCAGCATGAAAACCGGATTATTAGCCTTCGCCCGACTGATCTCCTGAATGATGCGGCCCGGCATGGAGCCAATATAGGTACGACGATGACCGCGGATTTCCGCCTCGTCCTTCATGCCGCCAAGAGAGACGCGAATGAACTTTCGGCCCATGGCCCGAGCGATAGAGCGGCCAATGGAGGTCTTGCCAACCCCGGGTGGCCCCACCAGGCAAAGAATTGGCCCCTTAAGGGTCTTCTTCAGACTGTGCACGGCCAGAAACTCCAGAATACGCTCCTTGACCTCCTTTAGATTGTAGTGATCTTCGTCCAGAATCTGCTCCGCTGCGGCAATATCCAGCACCTCGTCGGTGCCGCGAGCCCAAGGCACAGTGCTCAGACATTCCAGATAGCTCCGCGAGACACTATATTCCGGCGAAGTGGGGTTAATTTTCCCCAGACGTTCCAGCTCTCGGTCGGCGACGACAGCCACCTCTTCCGGTAAATCGGCATCCTCAAGAGCCTGACGCAATTTGCTGAGTTCCGCCTGATGAGGATCGTCATCTCCGAGTTCATCCTGAATCTGCTTGAGCTGCTCCCTCAGCAAATATTCTTTCTGATTCTTGCCGATCCGTTTCGCGACCTCGGACTGCACCTCGCCCTGCACTTGCAGTTTTTGCACCTCGGCGGTCAACAGCATATAGAGCACCTTGAGGCGCTCCAGCGGCTCCAGTGTATCAAGTAACCGCTGCTGATCGACAAAATCGAGGGTCAGATAAACCGCCACCAGATCTGCCAGTTCACCCGGTTCATTGACCTGATTCATAATCTTCAAAACCTCGCTCGGCAGGGGCCGACCATAGGCCAGAGCCACCTTAAGCAAAGCTTTGACGCTCTGGATGAGAGCCTCTGCAATGGGGCCCCGACCCTCCGCATCGTTGAGCACCTTGACTGTAGCCAACACAAAAGGAATCCGTTGAATGGTACTAAGCAATCGAATGCGAACCAACCCCTCCAACATCACTTTGGCTCCCCCTTCGGGAAACCGAAAGACCTGGATGATACGGCATACCGTGCCGATGGAATTAAATTCGTGCAAGCCATTTAAAGCACCTTCGGGCAGCACCGGCACCAAACCGAGCAAGTGATCGCGACGCAGAGCTTCTTCAATAGAAGTCATCCCCTGACCTTGCACCAACAGCGGAAAAGTCATATAGGGAAAAACGATCTGATTGCGCAGAGGATAGATAGGCAATTGCGCTGGAATTGAGAGAGTTTTATTGAACATCCGCACCCTCCGTGCAAGAGAGGAATAAGTAAGGAAACATCAAAAATCTACTCTTCTGAGCACCTCAAGAAACTTCGACAGATTAGCCTGGGGCATTCTCGATGCCGGTTTACCAATCATATCAATGGCCTATGGGGTGTCAAGAAACAGAGAGAAAATGCCGCCCTTAAGTAAAAGCCACCACAAGAGACACGGTTACAAAAAAGGACTACTCAGGCAAAAACCCTTAAATGATGGCAGCGTTGTCCAGGAGTCCATCAGACTTGACGGGCCGAAACGAAAAATGGGCTGTTTGAGGCCAGTTTTTCGAAAATTTGAGAGCGAATAGAAGAGCTATTTGGCGAAAATTGTCGAGAATATGAACCAATCAGCCGAATTTGCAGCTGGCTCATGGGTAGTCCGACAATCTCCTGGATAAATGATTTGATTTTTTGTTATTTGAAGGTAGTCTTTCTGCATAATTAAGGGAAAAAGTGGGTACTCTCCCAGAATTTATGATGAATCATCACAATAAAACATGAAAAACCCATCTGGCGAACCTGACGAGCGTTTCTAATATATCAAAACACTTAAAAATACGCCCTAAAACAGCCGCGTTCAACCCGCCAGAATCACTAACACAATTTCTGCGTAACCTTGAGTTTTGACCTCTTAAAGCACTAATAGAAATTGAAAGAATAATATATTATTTAATTTCTAAGAGTTAGTGGGTTAAGGTTACGTAAACCTCAAGAAACTTTTTTACGTTTCTGATATGGAGCATGGAGCTATGCGACTTGAGCGCCGACAACTAATCCGTTCATTATTTGACGAATACATTAAAATGTACTCTTCACGCGATGACCGACTGACCTCACGTTTTAGTGACAATTTTAGGCTCGTCGCTATTTCGAGTGGGTAATGGTATGACAGGGGTCATTTCACTACCCGGAGGTTTTAGACCGCATGAATCCTGAATCGTTGTTCGCAGTAG
>CAZKQY010000219.1:0-1877 GCA_964555005.1 uncultured Syntrophotalea sp.
TTTCCGGTAATTTCGAGTTTAACGTCATGATGCCGGTCATGGCCCACAACCTGCTCAGTTCTATCAACCTGCTGGCAGCCGCCGTCACCCAGTTTAGCAACCGCTGCGTCAAGGGCCTGCAGGCTAACCGCGAACGCTGCGAATCGCTGGTCGAAGAGAGCCTGGCCATGTGTACCGCCCTGGTGCCGGCGATCGGCTACGACCGCGCCGCGCAGATCGCCAAAGAGGCTTACCAGACCGGCCGCACGGTACGCCAAGTGGCCAACGAGGAGCAGACTCTGCCCACCGAGGAACTGGAGCGCCTCCTCGACCCACGGCCGATGACTGAACCGGGTGTGCCGGGAAAAACCAGGTAAAGAAAGGCAAAACCAGGAACGTCTTTGCATCTTGAGCGACTGAAAGGAGCGGGCGTGAGAATCGATTTTATTCAGTTCTGAAGCGCAGCGATAATCCCTGCTCCCAGCACCTGACGCTGCCAGTTCTTCATCATCTCCAGCCCTGCCAGGGCCTCAACACAGGTCGGCTTCCGGTAAGCGATTTCTTCCAACAGAGCGTTGTTGATTAAAACCCCCGGATCCATCTCCAGCTCAGCGGCCATTCGGGTGCGCCACTTCTTAAGCAACAGCATTCGTACCTCGGCTTCGGGATCTCGCTGACGAGCCGCGCCGCGAGGATAAACCGGCAGATCTTCCTCCGGCACTTTGCCGCCTGCCTCTACCGCGGCCAGCAATGCGCCACCGTGGCGACTGATCAGCCTCGGCACCATGCCTTCGACTCGGGACAAGGCCGGCATATTAGCAGGCATGGCCCGAGCTATTTCCAGCAGCGGAGCGTTGTTTATTACTTTAAAGGGCGGAACATCGCGCCGTTGCGCCTCTTTGGCACGCCACTGCAAAAGCTCTTCCAGAACCGCCAGCTGACGCCGCTCAAGGAGATTGGCCTTTTTAAACCGCATGAAGAGTGGCCCGCCTGGGGCAGTATGACGTACCTGCTCGAGAAGAGCGAACTCTTCTTTGGCCCAGGCCAAACGACCCTTGGCGACCAATTTGGCCTCTAAAAGTTCGGTCAACTGCAACAGATGACGAGTATCCTCACCTGCATAGTGAACCATGCCCTCTATCAATGGTCGCTTTGACCAGTCAGCGCGCTGATAGCGCTTGTCGAGTTGAATACCATAATATTTATGAAGGATATCAGCCAAACCAACCTTATCCTCGCCAAGAAACTGGCAAGCGGTCATCGTATCGAACAGTCCTTTTATCTCGATACCAAAGTCACGATACAGACAGCGGATATCGTAATCAGCAGCATGAAACACCTTACGCACAGCCTCGTCGGCCAGCACCGCCTTTAGGGACGACAGATCACCAATAGCCAGGGGATCAACCAGCACCGTAGTGGTCGGGGTAGAGAATTGAATTAGGCAGACCTTGTCTTGATAGGAGTGCAGGGAGTCGGCTTCGAGATCAACGGCGATGACCGGTTCACGGTGCAGTTTCGCAGCAAACTCAGCTAAAGCCGTGGAATCGACCAGAATGGGGGGCAGGGACATGGTTCCTCCGAAGGGGTTTCAACCGGACGTATTATCTTTTCGCAGTGAAAAGGATATTTACAGGGTTGGCAGGTCGCCATCTTGCCAGATTCAGTTCGGGCTGGCAAGCAGCGCCCATACTTTTTTATGAGCACCGTGCAAAGCCAGCTCAGCCACCTCGACCGACGGCAGCCAGAGACTCGGTTGCCCTTCGGCTACCTGTCCGACCGCCAGGTTGCCATCGACGGCAACCTGAAAGACCACTACCTCCAAGCGAAAATGGCTATAGGCATGGCGCACTTGCCCTAATTCATACAACCGACCGGACAGTACCAGTTCAGCCAAC
>CAZKQY010000220.1:0-7191 GCA_964555005.1 uncultured Syntrophotalea sp.
CCGGAGACGCTAAAATCCCGGCTGGCGCCAAAGGGCACCATTCCACTAGCCAGTCGCGCGGCTGCGATAGGAATTCCCGCCGACACCCTGCGTCAACGCCCCGACGTAAGGGCGGCCGAGCGTAAACTGGCGGCCCAAACCGCAAGGCTGGGCGAAGCAGAAGCTGAGCGCTATCCGAGCTTCAACCTGTCCGGCTCCATCGGTCTTGAGGCCCTCACCCTATCGGCGCTGGGTAACGGTAACGCGGCACTCTACTCGCTACTCGGCTCCATCACCGCGCCGATTTTCGATTCCGGACGTATCAAAGCCAATATCGAAACCCAGGATGCTCTGCGTGAACAAGCCCGATTAGCGTATAAGGCGGCGATACTCACCGCGCTAGAGGATGTAGAGAACGCACTAGTCGCGGTGGCCAACAGCAGTGAGCAACGGGAGAGACTGACACAGGCGACCGATTCAGCGCAGGAAACCCTGCAGATAGCCGAACAGCGTTATGCCGGCGGGATGACCGATTTCCTCACCGTACTCGACAGCCAACGCACCCTGCTCAGCCTCGAGGACGAACTGGCCGGCAGCAGCGGCGACCTGGCCGCAGCCCAAATCCAACTCTACAAAGCTCTTGGCGGCGGCTGGTCGCCTGAAACCACAACCAAAAACACCGGGAACCCGTCATGAACGATACCGTCAAACCACCTGTTACAAGCCCCGAAACCGACCTTGAATCCCTCCTTTTAACCCAGACTCGTCGCGGTTTTTTGCGCCGCTGGCCTTTAACCGTGACCATCGTACTGGTCGTGATTTTGTTGGCCGGATATTTCCTGTTTCGCGCTAACGACCATCCCCAAAAAGCACAATATCGCACCGAAAAAGCGACCCGCGGCACCCTGGTGGTCAAAGTCACCGCCACGGGAAATCTAAAGCCCACCAACCAGGTGGAAGTCGGCAGCGAACTATCCGGAACCATCGCCGCAGTCTACGTCGATAATGATGACCATGTGACCAAGGGACAAGTGCTGGCCGGACTCGACCTGTCCAAGTTCGAGGATACCGTGATCCGGTCGCGGGCCGCAGTCGCCGTTACCGAGGCGACCCTGCAACAGGCCAGGGCTACGAGCAAAGAATCGCAAGCCAAACTGGAACGCTACCGTGAAGTTTCACGCCTGTCCGGCGGCAAGGTGCCGGCGAAGACCGAAATGGAAGCGGCGCTGGCCGAATTTTCCAGAGCCGAAGCCAACATCGCGAGTGCCAAAGCGAGCATTACCGAGGCCAAAGCTACGCTGCGCAGCGATGAAACAGATCTTGACAAAGCACACATCCGCTCACCGATCGACGGTGTGATTCTGGAGCGGACGGTCGATCCGGGCCAGGCGGTAGCCGCTTCTCTGCAAGCGGTCACCCTGTTTACCCTGGCCGAAGATCTGTCCAAAATGGAACTCGAGGTGGATGTGGACGAGGCCGACGTCGGTCAGGTAAAAGCAGGTTTAAAAGCTACCTTTACCGTCGATGCCTGGCCCGGCCGCCTCTTCGAAGCGATGATTTCCCGAGTGGGGTTCAATGCCTCCAACGACGACGGGGTCATCTCCTATCCTGCCGTACTGCAAGTCGCCAACGACGATTTCAGCCTACGCCCGGGAATGACCGCCACCGCCGAGATTACCACCCTGACACGAGAAAACATACTGCTGGTGCCTAATGCAGCGCTGCGTTTCAGCCCGCCGCAGCAAACCGCAACCAAATCATCAGGCGGCAGTTTAATTTCTTCGCTGATGCCGCGCCCGCACGGTACCGGGTCTAGGACCCAGACCCCGACAATCGCCAAAGATGGCACCCAGCGCATCTGGGTACTGCGAGACGGCTTGGCCGTGCCTCTGCAGGTCAAAACAGGAGCAAGCAATGGGCGAATCACAGAAATCATCAGTGGCGACCTGCAGGTCGGCATGGAAGTAATCACCGAAATGGCGAGGATCCCGTCATGAACGCCTCCGCTCCGCTGATTCGGCTGAACGCTATCACCAAGACCTATGGCCGTGACCAGGCGGCGTTTCAGGCCCTTAAAGGGATCGATCTCACCATCGAGGCCGGCGACTTCGTCGCGATTATGGGGCCCAGCGGCTCCGGCAAGTCCACCGCCATGAACATCCTCGGTTGTCTCGACACCCCCACGGAAGGCAGCTACGCATTCCAGGGTGTACCCGTCGAAAAACTGTCGCGCAACCAGCGTGCGCTGCTACGACGGCACTTTCTCGGCTTCGTGTTTCAGGGTTTTAACCTACTATCGCGAACCACCGCGCTTGAGAACGTGGAACTGCCTCTGATCTATCGCGGGGAACCGGCCACCACCCGTCATGCCGCCGCACGGGCCGCTCTTGCGCAAGTGGGCCTACGGGGCTGGGAACATCATACCCCGGCCGAGCTATCGGGAGGCCAGCAACAGCGCGTCGCCATCGCTCGCGCCATCGTCACCCGGCCCAAAGTACTATTGGCCGACGAACCCACAGGCAACCTCGACACCCATACCAGCCAGGAAATCATGGACCTGATCAGCCTTTTCAACCGCGAACAAGGCATCACCGTACTCATGGTCACCCACGAAACTGAAATGGCGGCCTATGCCAAACACGTCATACGCTTCGTCGACGGCCGAGTCGACAAGAATCACTGCAACGGGGGGGTGTCCTGATGTGGTGGAACACGTTGCTCCTTGCCCTGCGAGCCATCCGGCGCAATCTGATGCGCTCTTTTCTGACCGTTCTCGGCATCGTTATCGGTGTCGCTGCGGTCATCACCATGGTCACCCTCGGCAACGGCGCCACCCAATCGGTGTCCGAGCAAATCGCCAGTATGGGCAGCAACCTGCTGATGGTGATGCCGGGGCAGCGCTTCGGCCCCGGCTCGGGGGGAGCGGCTAAGTTCAAGAACTCCGATATCGAAGCCATTCGCAACCAAATCAGCGGCGCTTGGCGAGTGGCACCCGTAGTCAACAAGACAGCAGTCGCCGTCTACCAGACCGAAAATTGGTCCACCGTGGTTTACGGTAGCAACGAGGAATACTTTCAGGCGGGAAACTGGGAATTGGCTGCCGGCCGAATCTTTAACGAGACCGAGCAACGAAGTGGCAAGGCGGTTTGCGTGCTCGGCGAGACGGTGAGCGAAAAACTTTTTGGCGAACAAAACCCCATTGGCGCCGATATCCGCATCAAACAGTTTTCCTGCCAGATCATCGGCCTGCTCAAAGCAAAGGGCCAGTCGGCCATGGGCACCGATCAGGACGACGTGGTAATCATGCCCCTGCACACCGTCCAGCGACGCCTCACCGGCAACCAGGATATCGGTCGCATCATGGTATCGGTACGGGATGAAGCGGCCATCGACGGGGTAAAAAAGCAACTCTCCCTGCTGTTGCGCGAGCGACGTAACATTACCGAAACAGAAGATGACGATTTCAAGGTGATGGACACCCGGCAGCTCGCCGAGACCCTAACCAGCACCACCCGAATCCTCACCATGCTCCTCGGTGCGGTGGCGGCAGTAAGTCTATTGGTGGGCGGCATCGGCATTATGAACATCATGCTGGTATCGGTGACCGAACGCACCCGCGAGATCGGTATTCGCCTCGCTATCGGCGCGCTGGAAAGAGAAGTACTGCTGCAGTTCCTTATCGAGGCGGTGGCTCTGTCAGGCCTTGGCGGCATGATTGGCATTGTGCTGGCGACCGCAGCCTCCCTGCTGCTTGCCGGGTTGATGGGCATACCCTATCTGTTCAACCCCGGCATCAACCTGTTAGCCTTTCTATTTTCCGCGGCCATCGGCGTGATCTTCGGCTTTTTTCCCGCGCGGCGCGCAGCCGGACTTAATCCCATCGACGCCCTGCGTCATGAATAAACCCTCGTTCAGTCAATACACATCAAGCCGTTTAATTCGTCATCGGCCTCAATAATGAACTCGTCGAGTCTTTCCTCCGGCAAACTGGCCATTTCGCCAAGGGTGGTGGTCTTCAGGGTGTCGATCTCCCACTCAGTGGTGTTGTAGGTGGTGTGATAAAAAGCCAAACTTTTCTCTTCCTTCAACCCCATCTCCAGAAACTGGCGGGCACCCTGACGAATCAGGCACAACTTGCGGCGAATGTCGGACAAGCTGGTTACTGACCAGACCCCCAGCACGATGGGACTCTCCAGGTTCTTGACATCACCGACAAATTCACCGCGCAGCAAATCATTGCGATCCATACCCAGGTAGGGGACAAAATCCATGTGCTCGGCAAGCTTACGTTCGCTGGAAAAAAAGTGCCCGCTGATGGGATCTAGGGTAAAGATGATATGGTGCTGGATGTCCTGGCCATAACTCTTGAACAGCATGCCTTTAAAGGCATCAAAATCGAACTTCTTAGACAAAAAGGTCTCGTTGCGCTTGATCCGCTTGAGGATGGTCGCCAACCAGATCTTGAAGATCTGATTATCAATGCGGCACGTGTCCAGCTCCTGCTTTAAATACTGCCAGTTGTGACCACCATAGCGGTAAAGCAAAACGGTGCGGTAGATATCCCGCACATTGTTATAACGGCTGAACTGGCTGATCAGATCGTAACTGAAGATCTCCATCTGCCGCAGCTGCCAGATAAAGACCGCCACCTGGGTGCGGCTGCTTCGAGGGGTCACCAGCACCCGCTGAGAAATCTTAAACAGGGAGATGTAGCGGGATTCGAGCACCGCCATCAAGTTGCTGCTGGTGCGGGTGCTGCGCTTCAGCGCGATGGTCCAGCGAGTGAAACAACCCAGCTCGCTCTCA
Organism: uncultured Syntrophotalea sp.; assembly: GCA_964555005.1. GTDB lineage: Bacteria > Desulfobacterota > Desulfuromonadia > Desulfuromonadales > Syntrophotaleaceae > Syntrophotalea_A. The sequence goes on from CAZKQY010000220.1 coordinate 4,786, forward strand.
ACCTCAATATTGTTTCTACCAAAAGTGGCGAAGATCTGCCGGGTACCGAGGCCTTCTCCATCTTTGGTGGTCTTGCCGACGAACAGAGGCAAGCCGTCCTTTTCCCTCACCAACCGCTCCGTTTCGATGCCCGTTCCATTGTCCTCGATAATCAGCGTTACCCCTTCGGGGTGCGGCCGTAGAATAATATCAATCAGCCCCCGCCGACCGGCGCCAACGATGGCGTCCAGAGCATTGGCGACGATGTTGATCAGCGCTCGGCTATAGTTAATATAATTACCAGCCACCTCCGGCACATTGCCGGCCAGGGTCAAACGAATGTCGCAGTCCACAGCCGCCGTCTCGATCACCGGAATAACCCGCTCTTGAATCAATTCCTTGATATCCACCTTGTGCAGCTCGGAGATCTTGTCCTCGTAGACATTCAGGGTGTTGAGCAGTGCCGTGGTCTCCCGGTTAACGTCCTCCACCACCTTGTGAAAGTTATCAACGGAAATGACTCCGATCATGTCCAACAGCACCTTGAGGGACTTGCGAGCGTCATGGCGTACCCGGCTGAGCTGCTCCGCCAGGGAAAAATCTTTACCGCGCAACCGAGTCATGCGCTCAGCAATAAGCCTCGCCTGTCCCGCCAACAGAGAAAAAGTCATCTTGCGATAGACGGTGCTCTCTTCAAACTTAAAGGCCCGCGCAGTGTAAAAGTTCACCACGCTGCCGAGCTTTTCCCACACATAAAGATAAAGAGTACTCTCGGCAGGCACCTCATTGGCCAGTTTTTCGACAAAAGCCGAACCGATGCCCTTGCCCCGCCCAAAGGGACTGGTCACCTGGGTATAAATGTGAAAGCGCGTCTGCTTTTTGTTGGAATAGACCACCAGGTAACCGAGAATTTCCCCTTCCTCATCCCACACATAGCTGTGCAGGTAATCCATATCGATCTTCTTGTCCTTAACGTAAGGCGACGGGATCAGCACCGTATCGATGTTCAGAAACGGAATCTTTCGGATACGCTCCTCGTCCTCCGGGGTTAGACCGCGGATATAAGGAAATTCAGGTTTTTGGTCAGTCATGATGCGGATTCGCCTTTCTTTAAAAAGCTCCCGGAAATCACCAAACAAATAAGCGGATTCATTAAGATTGCTACCCGCATATTTTAACGCGGATGTTATTTAATTGCATCTATCAAGGTTCATTTTTGAACCTGGAAGCTAACTTTTAATGCACCATAAACCGATTGTTTGCGGTCTGCTCGACCCATTAAATGGCCTAGGAAACTGTCGGACTTACCATGAGCCGACAGATTCCTAGAACAACAAATCCATTCAGGCGACGGGAAGAAGTGTTATGGTGCCAACGTGTCAAATTTTTTGACCCACGCCTGATTTTTACCGTTCGACAAAAAGAAAGGCCGACATGAAAGAAATTTTGCTTTGCTTCATTCCATTTTTTATCGCCGTTGACGCTATTGGAGTATTGCCACTCTATATGGGATTAACGGATGGCCTCAGCTCAACCCATAAGAAAAAAATAATCATCCAGTCAATGGCCACAGCTTCAATAGTCGCGGTCGCGTTTGTTCTTGGTGGTCCTTTACTGCTTGACCTTGTCGGAGTTGGAGTATCTGATTTTATGATCTCTGGTGGGATACTGCTTCTTGTAATATCTCTTTCGGACTTATTGACAGGAGAAAAACGTCAACGTGTAGTAGATGCGGAAACAGTTGGAGCTGTTCCTATCGGTGTTCCATTGATTACAGGGCCAGCGGTATTGACTACTTCAATATTGTTTACCAATGAATATGGAATTATTACAACCACAATTGCGCTAGTCGTTAATATTCTTATTGTCGGTATTGTATTTCTGTTGGCTTCCCCCATTGAACGAATTTTAGGGCAAGCTGGAAGTAAAACTGTGTCTAAAGTCACCAGTTTGTTTTTAGCCTCCATTGCCGTGATGCTGATCCGTCGGGGTATTTTTGAGATTATTGCAAAAAGTGCCGGTTAAGTCTGATGACGTCGCAAAAATTCTTTTAAATTCTTGGTTTTAAACAGAAAACATTTTCCTTCAAAAGTTAATAATAAGGCTATTTTTCCGCTGCAAAAACCAGTTATAGTGCAAGAAAATTTACACCCCCTCCGGCTTTGCCTGTGAGGGGGTTATTTCGTCGGTTGGAGGTCTTGGTGGCCATGAAAATGTCGGCGAGTATGCGCGATCGGTTGATCGCCGCAAACCAGCGGGAATACGGGGAGCGCTACGGGAAGTTGCGCTTTCCTGCCCCAGCGGTGGCGCAACGGGCTCTGGCCCGCCGCGCCGAGTTGCTGGAAGATCTGCACGGACGGGTGGCCTTCGGTTACGGCGGCACCAAACTCGACTGCACCGGCCTGTCGCCGGGTTGCCGAATCTGCG
>CAZKQY010000221.1:0-8182 GCA_964555005.1 uncultured Syntrophotalea sp.
AAATAGCCGAAAAAACCGCCGCAGAAAGGGACAGCCGTTTCCTTGGGCAGGCGGCGCTGTTCCAGGATCTCGGCCAGGGTCTGCAGAGGATCACCGGGCAGGGTTGTTTCGTCTCCGTCCCGCAACAGATTCAGGCCATCGTCATCGAGACGGTAGGACTCGCTGCGGCGCAGGGCGACGATGGTATAGCGACCGGTACGAGGGATCGGCTCCGGGCTCTCCAGAAAGCCTGGTCCGTCGGGCGCCAGATGAACCAAGAGGGCTAGGGGGTCGAAGCGGTCGACGGTGAAGGAATGTTGATGTAAGGTCATGGGGCAGAAGTGCTTTGAATGGGGGGATTGCGCACAGGGTGTGAATCGTCAATGGCGGTGAGTATATAGGTTCCACAAAGGCGGCACAAGGCGTGTGATGGGTTTATTTCTATTACCCCGGCCCCTTTAACTAAAAGGTTTATTTTAGCTGACTGTCCTTGCTGCCCCGTCGATTGATGCCAGGGGAAGTTTTTTGCTGCTTTTCGAGCTGCCCTTGGCATTGGACACAAAGCCGAACTCCAGGAACAGCCTTGCGGCGCGCCTCTGGGATAATCACTTCGCATTCCTCGCAATGGGTTAAACCCTCTCCCTCGGGCAAGCGGCTTCTGGCCTGTTCAATCGCGTCTTTAACCGTGGCGTCTATCTGGTCCTGAACGGCGCCATCACGTGCCCAGCCAACAGCCATGATTTTACTCCTTAGTGCCTGGGCCAAAGCCATGCTCCAAGCTTTGTAGAATGAAATCTTTGTTTGATGTCTTATGGGTTTTTGTGAATGCCTCAAGCCTTCACGCGTTTAGGGGCGTCTGCATATTTGATCCAGTTCCCGGTAGGGTGCTCGTGGCCACTAAACAATTCCGGGACTACTTTTTTTACGGCCCTTAAGGTTCTCCCAAAAACTTGCAAGAATCGATAAGTTCAGTGGACATAAACTCGATTTCATGTCGAGCATGGTAATCTGCTACCAAGTTGGATGCACTGTGGTTGGATTGACTTGCAAAGGAGTCGTCCTTGCAGAAATGAACCCGACAGTCGATGGGCCTGACAGTATAGATTCGACACTTATCGTTTTTGCCCAGAAACTTACAGGAATTATTGCCGGATTCATAGAAGCGGAATTCCCGCTGCTTTGCTAAAAAGTTATTGATCAATTCCATCTCCGGATGGGTGACGCCGGGTTCGCTGCAGCTGATGACCGGCCGGCAGCAGTTGGAATTGCACGTGTCCAGGCGGCCGCATTTCATTCCGGCCCGGGCTGTAATGTCGGCCAGTTTTTTCCAGAGGACTTCCAAGGTCATGGGTGTTTCCTTTTTAGCTGCATTGCTTTTGATGTTGTTGCTGGGTGACGATAACCGTTAATGGGGGCGAAGGTGGCGAAAGATCGCCTGTCTTTATTGTAAGTGACAACTATACCATCATCGACGGTGTCTGGTTTTGTCAATTTGCGACACTGGACATTTGTGCTTAGCCATCCTATAAGTTTTTGCGAGTGCATCAGATATAATTCACGCTGGATAACCCGGAAAGAAAAAAATGGAAATCAAACTGGATAAAGACAGAATCAGGGTGCTGCGGGAAAAAGCACAGGTTTATTTCAGAGAAGAGCTTGATGAATCAATAGGTGATTTGAAGGCCGATTTGATCGTTGAGTTTTTTATCAGGCAGATTGGTCCACAAATATACAATCAAGCCATTAATGATGCTTATGCATTTATTCAAGACAAGCTCATTGATCTTGAAGGTGCCCTTTATGTTCCGGAATAGGGAAAAGATTTTTTAGTGTCCCGTTTGGTTAGCCGTGTCAATTAATTTTGGGGCCTTTTTGTTGCTGTCAAGGCGCGCCGATCTAGATCCGTCCGCTGCCGGTTACGTTCAGACGCTTGCAGCTATTGCGAAGCTCGCCGGCGGTTTGGAGTCCGAGGTGACCCTTTTTGTGGCTAAATCCAGCTGTTGGCGGTCAATGATGCGCAAGCTGTTGGCAGAAAAAGCAAAGATGGCTTTGTTGCCTACTTCAAGTCCCAGTTGCTGCGCTCCTGAGACTGTTACGGCAGCTTCCAGGCAAAAACCGATCGCTTCTCCGGTTAACCACACCAAGGGGCCGCGGCGCTCGAGACGTTTAATTATTACCGGAACCTGATTGCGCAGGGTGATCGGTAGCTGTTGGCAGGAAACGGCTAGTTCCTCCGGACGAACGGACAGGAGCACCTGGTGTTCGATAGCTGCCGGATCGGTGCTGTAAAGACTGGTCTGGCCGATCACGATATTGGTCAGACCGGCGGCATCACAACCCTTCACGGTGCCTTCCAGTATATTGCAAGCGCCGAGAAACTCGGCCACGAAACCGGGTCTTGGGCAACTGAAGAGGTGTTCCGGGCTACCGGTCTGCAAAACCTGGCCGTCATGCAGCACAGCTACCTGATCGGCCAGCGCCCAGACGTCCTCCATGTCGTGGGTAACATGAAGGACCGTAACATTAAGATCCTTGACCAGGCCCCGTAACAGGTGTCGCATGCGTTCGCGACTGGCTATGTCCAAGGCGCTGAACGCCTCGTCCAGCAACAGAACCTGAGGGCGGGTTATGAGTGCCCTGGCCAGGGCAGCACGCTGCTGTTCGCCACCCGACAGGGTCTTTACGTCGCGATGAAGCAGGGCTTCGATGCCAACTCGGGCGGCGATGCTGCATACCTGGTTTTCCTGTTCTGGGCTGACTTTTCGGCCTCGTCTTAAGCCAAAAGCGATGTTATCGAACACGTTTAAATGTGGAAAAAGCATGAAGTCCTGGTAGACGATTCCCAGCTTGCGACGTTCCGGCGTCCAGGTTGTGACATCCCGCCCGCGGAGTAAAACCTGACCCTTTTGGGGGCGGAAGCCGCCGATGACTGTTTCCAGCAGAACGCTTTTGCCTGCGCCTGAGTCGCCAATCAGGCAGCAGTAATTCCCTTCATTTACGGCAAGATTAGCCCCCCGCAGGCTGAATTCTCCAAGGTCAACGTATAGATCGCGTACTTCTAACAGAGCCTTCATAGGACTACCTCGTGACTGAACACCTCGAACACTATGATAGCCGCCAAGGAGATCAAAATCAGTATGATCCCTGAAGTCATGGCCATTGCAAGGTTGCCGTAGGAAATATTGAGGTACAGAGTAATAGGCAGGGTTTCGGTGTACATGCGTGTTCCCCCAGCCAGAATCAGTACCGTGCCGAAACAGCCCATGCAACGGGCGAAGGCGATGACCGCCCCGGCGAAAAGGCCGCCCTTGGCCATGGGCAGGGCCACTCGCCAGAAGGCCGTAAACTGACTACAGCCCAGACTGCGGGCTACCATTTCGTAGCGAGGATTGATGCTGCGAAAGGCGGCATAGACGACCCGGGTAGCGTAGGGGGCCGCAGTGAAAATCTGCGCAACGGCGATGCCGGTTTTACTGAAGACGATATCCACTCCCACCATTTTTAACCAGGAAGCCACCGGATCGTGGCCGAAGAGCAACAGCAGGCAGAGCCCCAGAACCAGCTCGGGGAAGGCCATTGGCAAGTCGACCACGGTACGCAGTAACTGGTGCCCGGAAAACTGAAAGCGCGCCAACAGATAGCCGATGCTCACCGCTAGTATCATGACGACCACTACGGAGATAGCACTGGTGATCAGCGAAAGGCTGATGCTGTAGAGCATCTCTTCCGACAGAGTGCTGCTTACCACTTCGGCCCAACTTGGCATGAATATCAGCGACAGTATGGACCATAGCAGCAAGCCGACAAACAGAACGGTGACCCCGGCCAGGGCGGCTGGAAAAAGACGGTTGGTCATGACTATTTAGGCTTTTCGATGGGAAATCCCCACTTTTGCCACACCGCCTTGCCTTCCGGTGAAGCGATATAGTCAATAAAGCTTTGAGCCGCTTCAACCTGTTGCGAATAGGTTACTACCGCAGCGGGAATGGTTTTGAGGGCGTTTTGTGACGCTGGGATATGGACGATTTCGACCTTGCCCTTGGCTTGGCCCCAGGTGGCCTGGTCTTCCCAGGCGATGCAGGCGTCTATCTGGCCGGTGGCGGCATAGATCAACAGCTGGTTGGTAGTGCTCGGTCGTACCGTTACGTTTTTGGCGACCTGTTCTTGCAGGCCATTTTTTTTCAACAAGGCATTGGACACTTTGCCGATGGCTGCGGCTTTGGCATCGGCAAGGGCGACTCGCACTCCGGGGCGGGCCAGGTCCTGCAGGGAGTGCACGTTAGCCGGATTGCCGGCCGGAACCAGAATGACCGGTACGTGATAGCAGACCGAGCGTTGGCCTTCGGCCCTTGCCAGCCCCTGTTCAACGGCGTCTTGAACATATTTGGCCGCTCCGGGAATAAAGACGTCGCCGGCTTTGCGCATGGCGATCATGCCGAACAGTTCAGCGGAACCCCCGTAGATCAACTGTACCGGGATTTTATGCTTCTGTTCAAAACCCACCTTGAGCTCATCCATGGGCTTCATCAGGCCCGCGCCGGCATAGATCGTGAGCGGTACCTGTTCGGCCAAACCAATAGTAGGTATGCTCAACAGTATAAGCACCACCAGTACACGCCAGATTGTTCGCAATATCTCTTGTCGCATTTTATCCCTCTTAATTAATATTAGCGGCCATTTTTACGCCAGAAGGCAGGCCCTATTTTTCTCCATCGCGCGTTGAATTTTCCGTTACAATGTCGCACAAGGAGAAACATCTAGATGTTTATAGGTCATATTAAATGCCATATTTTCGTTACCTATGCAAGTAAATAACGATTATCGTTTGCAAAGTGGAAGAAGCAGTAAAGGGTTTAATTGTTTATTTATAGTCAAATTTAAAAAAATAGCGGCATGATTCCAAAAGGTTAGTTACTAGGTTGCCCAAGAAAGTTTCCCGGAGGTTGACTCATGGGAGCATGACACGACACTAGTCAGGGCAATTAAGTCTGGGATATTTCAGTTGCTGTCAAGGCGTGCCGATGCAGACCTGCCTTGAGTCAAGCTGAAAAGGTGTCTTGTAGATAGCGGCTAAAGGGACCGGAACTAGAAGCCAGGGTTAACCGCCCAGGGTACAAGTCACCTTGTAAAAAAAATTGACATCATGGAATTTTTGTTATATTCATTTACTTATATATTATATTCCTTGACTGTATTGTTTGTCGTCGCAGTCAATGTATTTCACTCTGGTTTGCACTGACTATTTGGCAGCTTTTTACCTTATCTCTTTCTTGTTTCATAGCATCTACCATTTTCTAAACATGAAATTTGCGGGTGTTATATGAGCGTTTTTTTTTGTTCACAGGGTGTAAAAACCACATATATGTCCCTGTAATTTTTCTTTGGGTGACTGAAACTGAGTTGCATAAAACAGCGTGCCGGTTGATTGCCATCATCACTCGTTAAAAATGGAGGTATAGCAAATGATTAACATCACTGTTAATGACAAATCACTTTCTGTTGCGAAAGGGACGATTCTCTTAAAAGCCTGCGAGGATAATGGTTTTCCCATTCCTCACTTGTGTTTTAAGGAAGGCTTGAGTTCCGTCGGTGCGTGCAGACTGTGCCTGGTAAAAGTGGAAGGACAAAAAAAGCTGGTAGCCTCGTGCGAGACGCCTGTCCAGGAAGGTATGCGCGTTGTTACCGACGATGAAAAACTTCGTGAATTGCGTCGTATCAACCTGGAAATGCTGCTATCCGAACACGAGCACAATTGTCTGACCTGCGAAAAGAGCGGGAACTGTGAATTGCAAGATTTGGCTTATGAATTAGATATTAGGTCCATCGGCTTTGAGATCAACAAAGAAAAAAGGCCCATCGAGGATTCCAGTGAAGTTATCGCCAGAAATCCCAACCTTTGTATTCTGTGCGGCCGCTGCGTGCGTGCCTGCAGCGAAATCGCCGGCCGCAATATCCTTGGGTTTTCTAATCGGGGAGCGAAATTGACGATCAACGCCGGGATTGAAACGCCTCTATCTCTCACCGAATGTGTCTCCTGCGGTGCTTGTCTGCAAGCTTGCCCTACCGGCGCAATCACAGAAAAGCTTGCCCGCCTGCAGGCCAGGTCTTGGGATTTGTCCAAGGTTCGCACCACCTGCACCCATTGCGGTGGTGGTTGCCAGATGGAATTGGCTGTTCATAACAACAAAATTATTCGAGTAAAAGGTGTTGAAGATAAGTCTGCTGAAAACAACGGGCACCTCTGCGTAAAGGGTCGTTTCGGGATGGACTTTGTGCAGAGTTCTCAGCGTTTGCGACACCCTCTGGTGAAGAAAAATGGCACTTTTGTGAAAGTCAGTTGGGACGAAGCCTTGGATCTGGTATCAAGTAATTTTAAACGAATTATCGAAAAGCACGGCAGTGATCAGGTTGGCGGAATCGCCTCTGCCAAAAGCACCAATGAAGATAATTATGTATTTCAAAAATTCCTGCGGGCCTGCATCGGTACAAATAACGTCGATTTTTGTACCCGATTTTGTCATACACCCAGTGCAGTGGCTCTTTCCCGAGCCTTTGGTGGAGGAGCCATGACTAATTCCACAGAATTATACAAGTCGGCGGATGTGTTGCTGGTGGCCGGCCTTAATCTCACTGAAATGTATCCGGTTTTTGCCGATTTTGTAAAAAATGCCGTGGTTCGGGGGGAATTGAAACTGATCGTGGTCGATCCAAGAAAAACCGAACTTGTGGATTATGCTCAAGTCTGGATACGGCCGAAGTTGGGGACCGATATCGCCTGGATCAACGGCATGATGAATGTGATCCTGGAAGAAAACCTTCAGGACACAACTTTCATTGCAGATCGCACGGAGGGCTTTGACGAACTGAAATCGGTCATGGAGCCCTATACACCGCAAAGGGTAATGGAGATCACTGGCGTTGCAGAGTCAGATATCGTAAAAGCGGCCAGACTCTACGGCCAGGCAAACAGAGCGTCTATTCTTTATGGCATGGGTATTACTCAGCATATCCATGGCACCGACAATGTTTCAGGATTGTGCAACCTGGCCATGTTGACTGGGAATGTGGGTAAGGCCGGTACGGGAGTAAACACTATTGCCAAACAAAACAACGGTCAGGGCGCTGGAGATATGGGCTGTTTGCCCCCCATTTATCCCGGTGGCCAGAAGGTAGCGGATCCGCAGAGCAATGAGAAATTTGAAAAAGCCTGGGGAGCCCGTCTTTCGAAAAAACCAGGTATGACCGAATCGGATATGGTCCTCGACAAAGGCAGGCTAAAGGGTCTTTTTGTCTTGGGCGGCAACCCCATGCGCAGTGGCCCGAATATCAACAAGGTGCGTGAAGTTCTGCAAGAAATGGACTTTGTCGTGGTGCAGGACATGTTTATGACCGAAACAGCCGAAATGGCGGATGTCGTTTTACCTGCGTGTTCCTTTGCCGAAAAAGACGGAACCTTTACCAATGTCTCCCGTCTGGTGCAACGGGTTCGCAAAATTATCGAGCCCCTGGGTGAAAGCAAACCGGACTGGGAAATCCTCTGCCTGCTGAGTATGCGGATGGGCTATCCGATGACCTATGCCAATCCCGAGCAAATCATGGATGAAATTGCATCCTTGACTCCTCCCTATGGGGGCATATCTTACCAACGCCTGGAAGCGGGTGGTCTTCGCTGGCCCTGCCTGACCGCTGAACACCCAGGCACCCCTTTTCTGTGGGAAAAGAAATTTAATACTCCAAACGGTAGAGGACAATTTTTCCCAGCCGAATATCAATTGCCGGCGGAACTCCCTGATGAAGAGTATCCCTTTGCCCTGACGACCGGCAAGAATCTCTATCATTTACATACCGGTTCTTACACTCGGCAATCGGTAGCTCTCTCGCGGTTATCCACTGAGGACCGTTTGGAAATGAACCCATCGGATGCCAAACAATTAGGAATAGTAAATGGCGAGGGAGTAAAGGTCTTTTCCCGTCGGGGAAAAATAGATATTAAGGTCAAGGTGGTTGACCGGGTTTCTGAGGGAACGGTTTTTGCTACTTTTTACTCCAGTGCGGTGAATAAATTAACCAACGACAGCCTTGATGCTCTGGCAAAGGTTCTTGAATTGTAACTATTCAGCACCTCTCAAACCACACATTTGGATTGGGGGCGGATAGCAACTATTGAGGCAGCATAAATTGAGGTGACTTGCCCTCAAACAAT
>CAZKQY010000222.1:0-2326 GCA_964555005.1 uncultured Syntrophotalea sp.
GTGGTCTCGCCGGGAGGAGTCGGCTATGACATCAACTGCGGCGTACGGCTGATGCGTTCCAATCTGACAGCATCCGAGCTGCAGCCCCATCTGCCGGTACTGGCCGATACCCTGTTTAAGAAGGTTCCTTCTGGAGTCGGCTCAAGTCGTCGCGATTTTCGTCTGAGTCTGGCCGAAGAACGCCAGCTACTGCAACAGGGTGCCCGCTGGATGGTAGAGCGCGGCATGGGTTCCGCCGAGGACCTGAATCACATCGAGGCTGGCGGCTGTATCGAAGGGGCCGATCCCGAGTTTCTTTCTGATCGAGCCCTGGAGCGGGGTCGCAGCCAACTCGGCACCCTCGGTTCCGGCAATCATTTCATCGAAGTCCAGCAGGTCGAAGAGATTTATGACTCGGCGGCCGCCGAGGTGTTGGGCTTGTTTCCCGGCCAGGTCACCGTGACCATTCATACTGGCAGTCGTGGCCTCGGCTATCAGGTCTGTGACGATTATCTGAAGATTATGCTGCGGGCGGCCGCTAAATACGGCATCACCCTGCCCGATCGGCAGCTCTGTTGTGCTCCGCTCAGCAGTCCGGAGGGCCGGCAATACTTGGCGGCCATGGCCTGTGCGGCTAACTATGCCTTTGCCAATCGTCAACTCATCACGGATTCGGTACGTCAATCCTTTGAAGCGGTGCTGGGCGCCAGTGCTGAGGCTCTGCAGTTGTCCCTCATATACGACGTCTGTCACAATATCGCCAAGTGGGAACAGCACCAGGTCGAAGGCCGCCAGCGGCGGCTCTGCGTGCATCGCAAGGGAGCGACCCGGGCCTTTCCTCCAGGCCATCCAGAGGTTCCCGCCTGCTATCGCTCCATCGGTCAGCCGGTACTGATTCCCGGCGATATGGGACGTTACTCCTATGTACTGGTCGGCACCGCTGCGGCCATGAGCGAAACTTTCGGCTCTATCTGTCACGGAGCCGGCCGGATGCTGTCCCGCCATGCGGCCAAGAAAGTCGCTCGCGGCCGTAATATTATTGCCGAACTGGCCGCAAAGGGGATTCTGCTGCGGGCTGCCGGGCGCGCTACCGTCGCCGAAGAAATCAGCGAAGCCTATAAGGACGTTACCGAGGTTGTGGGCGTGGTGCAGCAAGCCGGCATCGGCCGTATCGTGGCTCGGTTAAGGCCGATGGCGGTAATTAAGGGTTGATGGCGTAGTTACTTGGTGGATTGTGACCAAAGGAAGGCTGCGATGAAGGTCTTTGTTACCGGCGGGACCGGTTTTGTCGGTCGCGAAGTGATTCGGCAGTTGCTCGCCGCTGGCCATGAGCCGATCTGTCTGGTGCGGCCCGGTTCCGAGGGCAAGCTACCCGGGGGAGCAGGTCTGAGCGTTCGCCCGGGGGACGTGACCGACCCGGCTTCTTTGAATGGGGCTCTGCAGGGATGTCAGGCGGTGATCCACTTGGTGGGGATTATCCGCGAATTCCCCGAGCGCGGGGTGACCTTTGACCGGCTTCATCGCCAGGCTACGGTAAACCTGGTGGCGGCCGCTGAGGCGCAACGGGTCATGCGCTTTATGCACATGAGCAGCAATGGCGCTTGTGAAAACGCCGCCACCGGCTATTATCGCAGCAAGTGGCAGGCCGAGCAGGTCCTGCGGGGCAGCGGCCTGAGCTGGACGATCTTTCGCCCCTCGGTGATCTTCGGTGCCGAGGACGATTTTTGCAACCGCCTGGCGGAGCTGATCCGACGTTCGCCGGTGGTGCCGGTGGTTGGTAACGGCCGCTACCGCATCGCGCCGGTGGCGGTGGAGGATGTGGCTGCCGGTTTCGTCGCAGCTTTGCGCCTCCCGGCCAGCGCAGGGCGTATCTATCCCGTGTGCGGTCCCGACTGTTATACCTTTAATGAGTTGCTCGACCAGATCGGCCGAGCTCTGGGCCGATCCCGCGTGCGCAAAAGCCACCATCCCCTGTTTCTGGTTAAGCCGCTGGTGGCTAGCTTGCAGTTTCTGCCCGCTTTTCCTCTGACGAGCGATCAGCTGACCATGTTGTTGGCCGGCAACGTCTGCGATCCGCAACCCTGGATCAACGATTTTGCTATTAAACCTCGCCCTTTTGTCGAAACTCTTCGACGCCAGTTTCAGAGTGCATCTTGCTGATTCTGTGCTCTTGTTTTTTTCCTGCTGCCAAGAGGCAACTACAACTTCGCCGGTCCCGGCCCATAGCCGGGTTACTTTCTTTGCTGGCCCCAAAGAAGATGGCATCGTAAAAACTCAGGCGGCCAATTTCAGGATCGATCGGTCGCAACACTGAAATTTTCCTGCCCAACTGTCAAGGCGGGTCAGG
>CAZKQY010000223.1:0-2232 GCA_964555005.1 uncultured Syntrophotalea sp.
GTTCCCCGGCCAACGGCCGCGGGTTGATCGTCAAACTGGTTGGCGGCGCATCCATCATGGATCCTAACAACACCTTTAATATCGGCAAGCGCAATGTGCTGGCTCTCAAAAAACATCTCTGGGCGTATGGCTTGGGACCATTGGCCGAAGACGTCGGGGGCAATCACAGCCGAACAGTTTCCGTTTTTGTCGATACCGGCAAAGTCGTTGTCAATTGCCCCGGGCGGGGGCAGTGGGAAGTATGAGAGAAACTATTATGAGCAAAGTTGTGGACCGCGAGGCCGTTGCCCATGCGATTGAAAAATTGCCCCTCTTTTCACCCAATGCCTTACAGTTGCTGCAGGTGATTGCAGATCCTGACCATGAACTCGATGATATTGTCAAGATCGTTAAGTTCGACTCGGCTTTGACCATGCGGGTACTGAAGGCGGTCAATTCGCCGGTCTATGGCCTGATGACCGAGGTTACCTCTATCGATCGGGCGCTTGCTTATCTTGGCGAACGTATGGTGGTCAGCATCGCGGTGCAGGAGAACACGGGTCATTTGTTCAGCAAACCTCTTGAAGGTTATCAGGGCGAACAGGGGGATCTCTGGCGTCACGATCTCTTTAGTGCTATCGCTTCCCGGGAAGTCGCTCGATATGCCAAGGGGAGTTTTGATCTTGATCTGGCTTTTACCGGCGGTCTGTTGCACGATATAGGCAAGTCGATCTTTGCCACCTTTTGGAAGGAAGCCTCTCAGGAAGCTCTCGGTCAGATCGAGCAGGGAATAGTCACTGACTATTTGATGGCCGAACAGGATCTTGCCGGTCTGGATCATACGGAAGTCGGCTATGAGATGGCTCGCCATTGGCAGTTGCCGGAATCGTTGCAGGCGGTGATTCTTTATCACCATCATCCGGCTGAAGCTATTGAGTCTATGCAGCCGCTGGTTTATGCCGTGCATATCGGTGATATCGTTGCCATGATGGCCGGTTGCGATACGGGCAGTGACGGTCTCAAATATCAACTTGATCCCGGATATGAGGAATTTTTTAATCTATCACCGAATACGCTCGCCGAAATTATACTGACCTCCCAAGAGGAATACAGTAAGGCGGAAGCGTCGTTGGCCAGCTAACAGGAGGAATTAGGAATGAATCGGATCGTCATAGCAGATGACTCAGCAACGGCACGGATGTTTATTCGTCGTTGTCTGGAGATTATCGGTCTGGGCGAGGCTACGCTGGTAGAAGCGGAAAATGGCCGCGAAGCGCTTTCCCTGCTTAAAGAGGCAGATACCGATCTGCTGCTGACCGACTTGAATATGCCGGTTATGGACGGAGCGACCCTGCTTAAATGGGTAAAGAGCAGCCCTCGTTTGCACGATCTTCCGGTGTTGGTGATTACCAGCGCCGGCAACCCGGCTAAGGAGCAGGAGTTGAAAGCTCTCGGTGCTTTTGGTGTGTTGAATAAACCTGTCTCGCCGTCAGTTCTGCTGGATGCTCTTCAGTCGTTGATGTCCTGAACAAGGGAGAAGTTATGTCTAAAAAACTGGATCAGGATATGGTTCGCGCCATCACCACCACCTTGGAAAATATGGCTTTTATGCAAGTCAGTCAGGAGGTTGAAGAGGCCAGATGCCATCCCGTCGAGGAGATGGTTCTCAGCCGCTTGTTGATTCATGATCCTGTTCAGGGAGAGTTGTCTCTGCGGATGCCCAAGCCTTTATTGAGTAAGATTGTTTCTTCGGTCTATATTATGCCGGAGGAGGAACTCTCCGAGCAGATGCTGTTCGATATGCTGGGTGAGCTGACCAATACTGTTGCCGGGCTCTTTTTGAACGCCTACCTGCCGGAAGATCAGACCTATAGCCTGGGGTTGCCTGAGCAGGGCCCTGCCGGCGAGGAGGATAGCTTGGCTGAAATGAAACGATGGGATTTGCAGGCCGAAAACGAACTGTTTTCCCTGGCTTTAGCCGGGGACGGCTTTTTGATAGCTGAACAGTCTTAACGAGGTTACGATTATCTTCACCAACAGTTAATCTAGAAGGAGAAAATAATGGGGAAAAAAGTTCTTATTATCGATGACTCCAACACTATGCGAAAAATCGTCACCCGCTCGCTACGTCAGGCCGGATTCGATTTTGAGGCCATTCTCGAGGCCGGCGACGGGCAGGCGGCCCTCGATGTTCTAGCCGGAGAAACGGTCGATATCATTCTTAGCGACATCAATATGCCGGTAATGGACGGT
>CAZKQY010000224.1:0-4025 GCA_964555005.1 uncultured Syntrophotalea sp.
ATCGGGCACATTTCCGGCGAGCTTAATACCGGGCTGATCCTCACCTCCGAACCCCACATCTCCGGTTACGGGGAAGGGGGCGTGCAGGCCGAGGTGTGCTATAAGGGGTATTGCGTTGGCACCGGTATTTCTGTGCGGGTTGACGTCAGTGCCCTGCCGGTCAGGGCCTCGGCTCGCGGTTGTGTAAAAATACCGATTCCATGCTGGAATCCGAAGATCTGTCGCACCTTCAGTCTGTAGGAGGAAACTGTGAAAACAACCAAACGGATCTTATTGGCCCTCTTCCTACTCATGGCAGGCCTTTCAACCACCTGGGCCGATCAGCCCAGGGGCGCCCTGTGGACAGTTTCCGACGGTCAGGGAACGGTTTCCTTATTCTGGGTTCCCAAGGATCTTGTCTGGCCCTCCGGCGGTTGGCGTTTAGAGAGAATTAAAAATGGTAAGGCCATGACTCTGGGGGATAAAATCGTGCCGGGGCGGAACCAAGCCGCCATGGACAGGCTTTTACCAATAGATCGAAACACCATTGACACCTTTAGTTCAGAACTTAAATCCGGGGCTATCCCCCAAGGGGAACGGGAGCTCGCGATTACGGTGATGGGGCTTTCCGCAGCTTTAGATCCCGAATTTGGTCTTGCCATCGGTCTGCGCTACCGGGATTCTGACCCACAAGGGGGGAAACGCAGCTATCGCTTGACCGCCCTTAACCGTAAAGGGGAAAAACAGTCCGTGCTGACCAGCGTTTCCGTCGACCCAGGTAAAATCACACCTCTGCCCGAAGCGCCACCGTCTCTCGTTGCCGCCTCGGCTGAAGTCGGGGTCGAACTGACCTGGGACAATCCGATGCAGAATCAGCTTGTTCCTATCTTCGCCTTCCTGGTGGAGCGGGAGGACGTTACCGGTGGCAAGGTGTTGCTGACCGATAAGCCGTTGCTGATCAGCGAAACAGAATCCGCTGGTCCGGAGGGTCGATTCACGGACTTGGCTCCTCCAAGGGAGTCCGAGGCTACCTACCGGATCTTCAGCATTGACCTGTTCGGACGGCGGAGCCGCCCGAAGTCTACCAGCCTTTTCATTGCCGATGTTTCGTCCCTGGTGCCGCCGGGTGGGTTCACCGCCACAGCCGGGGAGAACCAGGTCGGCCTCGCCTGGGAGCAGAACCCGAGTCCCTATACCAGCGGTTATGTCGTTGAACGCTCCCTGCTTCGTAGCGGCCCTTTTATTCCTCTGACCCCAGATGGTCTCGAGGCCGACCGGTCAACCTGGGTGGATAAGAACCTGGTGGGCGGCAGCACCTATTTCTACCGTATCCGTTCCATGGACCCCCGCGGCAAACTCGGTATGCCGTCGCTGTTGGCCGTGGCCACCCCGAAAAACCGCCAGGCGCCACCTGCTCCGAATAACTTGAATGCCGAAGTTGGTCGCACCCGGGTACGGCTTACCTGGGACGCGGTTCAGTTTCCCGTTGTCGGTTATCGGGTTGAACGTTTCGCTAAGGACGCCAAGCGTTGGACTATTCTTACCCCTACTGTCGTTTCGGAACCGCGTTATGACGATCATACTGGCCTGCACACTCAGGGAGAATTTCGCTATCGGATCACGGCCGTCGCCTTCGACAATCAGGAAAGCAAATCGAGTCGCGAGGTCAAGGCGGTTCTTCTCGATACGGTTTCTCCCAATCCGCCGCGTATCACCGACATCGACGGCAGCAACGGTAAGGTTGTGATCACTTTCCAGGCGGCTCTGCCAAAAAATGATGTTCAGGCGTTCCTGGTGGTTCGCTCGGTGGCTGAGGACGATCCGGGATTGGTTATCGGTGATCCTCTTCCGGTCAGGGAAAACCGTTTTGAGGATACCTTCGTCACCGTAGGTCAGAAATACTGGTATCGCCTGGTTGCCGTTGATGAGAGCGGCAACCGTAGCGATCCTAGTTGGGCCAGGCCGGTAACGGTGCTCAATCCGCCGGTGCCTGTCCCCGCAAAACCGACTCTTAAAGTCGAGGGGGAACCTCTACGCCATGTGCGGATCGCCTTCAAAGCACCGCCCGAAGGGCTTGAGCTGATCATCCAGCGGTTCGAGGAAGGGAAGGGCTGGCGGCCCCTGACCGGCGGTATCAGAAACGCCACCGAAGCGGCCGACCTCAATCCATTGCCTCAGCCGAATGTGTTGTATCGTCTCATTTACCGGGCCGCCAACGGCGTCGTTGGCCGGCCCTCGCCGGAAGCGGAAGCGAAATTCGTGGAATAGGGTTTCGTGGTTAAGGTTTTTGGAAAAATCCGCGAAAGATCGACGAATAAATAAATCGGGGCGGAGCTTTTTGGGTGGACGCGAGACTGGCTTTATTCGTTTCTGTCCCTGTTGATCTCGCTACCCGCCTGGATTTTCGGTCTGCAGGGCTGGCGATTGGTCCACCAACCTAAAAAGCCCGGTCGTTGACCGGGCTTTTTGTATTGCAGAAAAGGCTGTAAAAAAAACGGGCTATTGCAGACACTGCAACAGTCCCATGGCCCATGGGCAGGAACCGCACGGTTCTTCGCCTGCGAAGCAGTCGTGGAGGAAATCTTCTTCTTGGATAAGGTCGCAAGGGGCGACGCAGCAATTGCTGCAGTAAGGGTAGTTGAACTCCACTACGTTGCGGCGAAAGGTCGCAAATTCGCGATCGTTCCAGATCTCCAGTAGTGGGCGCTGGCTAAGATGACCGAATTCCTTGGGTTTGACCAGACGGTCCCAGTCGTTGATGTAGCAGCGGTAGCGATGCCATAAGTGGTAACAGGGGTGAACCCCGCCATCCCAGGAAATGAAGGCCGAGCCGCCGGTGATGAAGTCGCACTTGCGTTCTGTTAAGGGGGTGGTGACGGGCAGCTTGAGTTCGATGCCCATCTCGTCCGCTACCCGTTGCGCCTCGCCGTAGATCTGTTCGACCTCGGCTTGCAGGGTCGTATCCCGTTTGAACAATTGCATGACATCCATGAATATATCGAGTTTGCGGGCTTCGGCGCGCATCTCGGTCACCATCGCGTTGACCTGGCGAATGCGCGGGTCGACACGTTGCTCGAGAACTCTTTCCCGCTCCCAGGCCATATAGTCGTAGGTATAAATATCCAGCCCTACATCCGTCAGCTTTTGTTTCCATTTGTCGAACAGTGCCACCGCGGCCTTACTGGCGTTATGGTAGGTGATTTGGGCAACCTGCGAAGGGCCGTAGGACATTGCTTGGGAAACGATGAAAAAATCGGCTCCCCGTTCGGCTACCCAGCGTACCGTGTCGGGTAGTTGATGAACGTTTTCGCGCATGGTGACAAACTCTGAGCCGACCTTGAGTCGACAGCCCGGCCGTGCGCGTCGGGCTTCGGCCAATACCGCAAAGGCTTTTTCCATGTCGCCAAGGCTTTCGCCTTCGCGAACCTTGCTGAAGGTATCGGGGCTTACGCCGTCTACAGACAGGCAGATGCGGTCGAGGCCGGCCTCGATCAGATCGAGGGCCGTTTGTTTATCGAGAAGCAAGCCGTTGGATTGGAAGCCGATCCAGGCATTGTCGGGCATTTTTTGCCGGGCTCTGGCCACCCATTCGATCAGATGGGGGTGCATCAGTGGTTCTCCGATGCCGTTAAGTACCAGGGATTCCAGGTGAGGAAAGGCCGGTTCCAGCGCGGCGAAGGTCTGTTGGCTGAGGTCGCCGTCGATAACCTGGCTGTCCGCTGCCTGCTTGACGCACATGGGACAGCGCAGGTTGCAATGGGTGGTGGTTTCTACAAACAGCTTGCTGGGATAAGGACGAAAGGCGGCTTCTTCAGTGGTGGAAGCTGTCAAGGTATTGTTGAGGTTGGGCACGAGGTACTTCTCCTTCTCGGGCTGTGGTTTTCAGTGAAACTCAGAATAGCCCATAACATTAACCGAAGAAATTGATCCGAGGCAAGAAATATGCAGATCCCAGATCCACCGCCACCAAATGAACAAGGGCTGGGCTTGCCCATTTTTGCTGTCTTTGGGCGGGAGCAGGGGGTTTCCCCGCACCGGCTTTCCCT
>CAZKQY010000225.1:0-4077 GCA_964555005.1 uncultured Syntrophotalea sp.
CAAGGGTAGGAGCAACGAGCGCCGCAGTTCAGTAACAACTGCCTCCTGGGCTTCACTCAGGGTCGTGTTGAGTTTATGCGCTGTATGCGAGCGGTCATGGCCGTCGTCACGCTTTCGCCAACGACGAACCGTATCAATGGAGATACCCAACTCTTTGGATAAAGCCTTGTCCGTTTTTTTGGACTGTTGAATATATCAGCGCGTCTTTGGGGTTGTCGTTGCGTTTGCATGCAACTGAATCGTCATATCGGTCTCCTTTAGATTTCACCGCAGAGAATATCAAAAAGCATATCCCGAGCAAGGAACAACGGGAAGCTTTTTCTGCTAATGGAATCATCCGGGACCCAACAGGTAGAGGGTTTTACTTGCACCACCCCTAGTATCGTGTCATGTGTGCTGTGCCCGGCCAAGTCTTGTCCTTTTTACCCTGCTCTTCTTCAAAAAAAATCCCGATTAAGCTATGGCTAGTCAAGAATTTTTCTTCATTGATCAGGAAAAAAATTACGGCGATTTGCCAGACCCTTCACATATGACATGACACTAAGGGAATGTCCGAATATCTTTCGCTGAGTTCGGTCAATCGGGCAATGCTTCGGGCGAGTGTGTTTAGGTGACGAGGAGCAACAGGAGGGCTCGTTTACAGATTTTAAAATTAAATAAGTAAGCCGCGACCTATAAGGATTTGCCCAGAAAATCGAACGGTCTAACGGTAAAATTAGATGGTGGAGTGTGAAAATCAATGTCTGGCTGCGTTTAACCTTGCCCCTTTTTGCGCGTCCGCCGTAAAGGGGTTTTTCTAACCTTAAACTGTCCTTGGGGCCCTCTTTACAGCACAGATCGAGGTGCTACACTCCAATTGAGTGTAGACTTCCACGGTTTATTACGAAAGGAGGAGCAAATGCCATACGGAAAGGGCAGGACCTACAAGAAGGTAGAAGTGATAGGGGTCTCAGGTGCGGGCATCGAGGAGGCAATTCAGCAGGCGGTAACCAAGGCCCAGCAGTCGTTGGATAAGCTCTCCTGGTTCGAGGTTCAGGATATTCGTGGACATATCGGCGATGATGGCAAGGTCAGTGAGTATCAGGTTATCCTCAAAGTTGCTTTTGAGTTGAAGTAGGGCAGGGTAGTACGATCCTGACGATTCAAAACGTGTCCACTTGGTGGGCCGATATTTTCGAATAGCAAACGCCTGCCCGGTTCAATCCAGGCGGGCGGTTGCTATTCTGGTCCTTATTGCGGTCCTACTCAGGATTTTTTGTATTCGATGCCAAAGGCCTTGAGTTTGCGGTGCAGGTTCGACCGCTCCATTTCAATGGCTTCGGCCGTACGGGAAATATTGCCATCAAATTCGGTTAGTTTCTGACGAATAAAATCCTTTTCAAACTGTTCCCGGGCTTCTTTCAGGGTCGCTGTACTGTTGGTTATGGCAGAAGATGTTGTATGACCAAGTACCGATTCGGGCAGATGAGAGAGGGTAATGGTTTGTTCCTGAACCATGATGACCAGACGTTCTACGAGGTTTTTCAGTTCCCGCACATTGCCCGGCCAGGAGTAGTTCATTAGTGCGTCGAGGGCGGCGGGGTCTAGGGTTTTGATGGATTTCCCCTCCTGGTTGCAGAAATGGGCTAAAAAGTGTTGCGTCAGTAGAATAACATCATCGCTGCGTTCCCGCAGTGGCGGTACATGAAAGGGTAGCACGTTAAGACGGTAATAGAGGTCCTGGCGGAAATTACCCTGCGCTATCTCTTCTTCCAAGTCCTTGTTGGTCGCGGCAATGACCCGCACATCGACCTCAATGGTGCGGTTGCCGCCGACCCGCTCGAATTTGCGTTCCTGTAAAATACGTAGAATCTTGGCTTGGGTTTTGAGGCTCATGTCGCCGATTTCATCAAGAAACAGGGTCCCTTCATGGGCTTGGTCGAACTTGCCCTTGCGCAGGGCCGTGGCGCCGGTAAAGGCCCCCTTCTCATGGCCGAACAATTCTGATTCGATGAGTTCTTCGGGAATGGCGGCACAATTGACCTCGACAAAGGGTTTTCCGCGGCGCTTCGATAGATTGTGGGTAGCGCGAGCCACCAGCTCTTTGCCCGTGCCGTTTTCACCGGTGATCAATACCCAGCCCGATGTTGGCGCCGCTATGCCGATCTGCTCTTTAAGAGAAGAGATCGCTTCGCTTTGGCCGATCATATCGCAATCTTTGGCCATCTTTTGCTTCAAGGAACGGTTCTCTTCTACCAGTTGACCGATTTTGAAGGCATTTTCGACGCAGAGCAGTACCTTTTCTAGAGACAGGGGTTTTTCTATAAAATCGTAGGCGCCGAGTTTAGTCGCTTTGACCGCAGTTTCGATAGTGCCGTGACCGCTCATCATGATGACCAACTGCTCGGGAAAATCCTCACGAACCAGGCGCAGAGTTTCAAGTCCGTCTATGCCCGGCAGCCAGATATCCAGCAGGATCAGGTCCGGGCTTTCCTCGCGCAGCAGGCTCAGGCCGGCTTCGCCGCTGTCGGCAAATATCGGCCGATAACCTTCATCCTGCAGAATACCCTTCAGACTTTCGCGAATACTCTGTTCATCGTCTATGACCAATATGGTTTTCATTGTTGTTCCCTAGGTTAGTTTTTGTACGGAAACGGCTCTTTTTGGCAATCTCTTTATCTCGAGGTTCTGGATGAATATTATGTTAACGAGCTGTGGTCGCTGACTACCGGTAGCTCGACGATGAAACGGGTGCCTTTCGGCTGGTTATCCTTGACTCGAATATAGCCGTTATGGTCGGAAATGACACTGGAGACGATGGCCAAGCCAAGTCCGGTGCCGGTTTTTTTGGTAGAAAAGTAGGGCTCGAAGAGGCGTGGTTTGTCTTCGGCGGAAATACCGCAACCGTTGTCGGCTATGGTAAAAGAGGCAATTTGCAGGGTCTTGTTGTAGCTGGTTTCGATAATGATATGGCCATCGTCCGTGGTAGCGCTGACGGCATTGTCGAGCAAGTTGATGACGGCTCGCTTGATCTGATCGCGGTCGAGATTGAAAATGGGCAATTTGTGGTCAGCACTGAAGGTAAAAGCGATGTCCTTGTGGCCTTCCTGATAGAGAACCAGGGCCTCGGCGATAATCTCGTTAAGGTTGTTAGGAGTGGGACTACTGGCAGGCATGCGGGCGAAACTGGAAAATTCGTTGACCAGGTTTTTTAATTCATCGACCTGTTTCACAATCATCATGGTGCATTCGTCGAAGACCGTATCGTCGCTATCGAAGCGGCTCAGATAGCGGCGTCTCAGGCGTTGAGCGGACAGCTGAATGGGGGTCAGGGGGTTTTTTATTTCGTGAGCGATACGTCGTGCCACCTCCCGCCAGGCAGCCATTCGCTGTGCGCGAATCAGTTGCGTTAGGTCGTCGAATACCACCACCGTGCCCATGAACTCGTCGTTTTCATCCCGTAGGGTAGTCAGGTTAACCAACAGGGTCAGTTTCGTTTCGGGTAGATCGACGCTCACCTGTTTGCGAATGGAATCTTTGCCCGATTGAGCTAAAAGGATACGCAACTCTTTAATCAGGGGCAGATGTTCGGTTTTGAGGACCTCGCGGAAGTTTTTGCCCAGAACCTTGCCGGTATGGATTTTAAGAAGCTTTTCCGCCGATTTATTGATGGTGGTCAAGTTGCCTTGCCGATCAACGGAGATGACGCCGGCGGTTACGTTTTTCAGGATGATCTCCATATAACGCCGGCGCTGTTCGAGTTCGAGGTTGGATACTTGCAATTCGCGGTTGGCCTGGCGGATGCCCTTCTGGCCTTTACGTAAGTCGGAGGTCATCTTGTTGAAGGCCTCGACCAACAGGGCGATTTCGTCGTCGCTTTGAATGGCAATGCGCACATCGAGGTCTCCTTCGGCGACTCGATTGGTGGCCAGGGCCAGTTCCTGAATCGGCACTGTGATGCCGCGAGCCAGGTGAAAACCGAACCAGGTGGCTAGAAAGATGATGACCAGGGCAATCAGCAGCAGTACCAGTACGTAGCCCTTTTGAATTTTTCCTTTAAGTAGTTTGGTGCTTTTGTATTGCTCAAAAGAAGAGGAG
>CAZKQY010000226.1:0-1991 GCA_964555005.1 uncultured Syntrophotalea sp.
CCTCAGCCCGCTGCCAGAGAAATTTTTCCACAGGGGCAGAACGGGGCGGCTCAGCGACCGCATAGAGCCGGATCAATACCCGCCGCACGTTACCATCGAGAATCGGGGCTTTTTTGTCAAAGGCTATGGAAAGAATGGCTCCGGCTGTCGAAGGACCGATGCCGGGCAGAGCCATCAGCTCCTGTAAGTCGCTGGGAAACCGACCGCCCATTTCAGCGACCACCTGGCAGGCCGCAGCGTGCAGATTGCGAGCTCGAGAGTAGTAGCCAAGACCCGCCCACAGCTCGATCACCTCGTGGACGGTTGCGGCGGCCAGTTCATTTACATCAGCAAAGCGCTGCAAAAACCGCTGGTAATAGGGGATCACCGTCGCCACCCCGGTCTGCTGCAACATGATCTCCGACAGCCAGATGCGGTAAGGGTCGCGAGTCTGGCGCCAGGGCAGATCACGACCGCAGCGGCCATACCAGGCCAGCAACCGCACGGCCACTTCCGCTGAGGCAAAAGGTACCTTATCCTTCACGATCTACAGACAGGGGAGTCATTGCAACTCAAGCGAGCTCCTGCAGCACCGCCAAGGTCTGCTCCATCTCTTCATGGCTGCCGATGGAGATACGCAGACCATGGGCAAGCAGCGGATCGCTGAAGTGGCGAACCAGAATATTGCGTTGGAACAGAGCCTCATAGGCACGCAGGCCATTGCGATCGGGCGGAGAAACGAAAACGAAGTTGCCGCTGGAGGGAATAACCTCCCAATTCAGAACCCTTAATTCGGTACTGAACCAATCGCGGGTAGCGCGAATTTTACCGACACAGTCGCGAAAATACTCCTGATCATCAAAGGCGGCGGCCGCTGCAGCCTGGGCCAGGCGATCAAGGTTGTAATGGTCGCGGATCTTATTGAGGGCGACAATCACCTCTGGTCGGGCAATAGCCAGACCGAGACGCATGCCGGCCAAAGAGTAACTCTTGGACAGAGTACGGGTTACCACCACATTGTCGCAACGCCGCACCAGCTCAAGGGCACTACAATCAGAAAAATCGGCATAAGCCTCGTCCACCACCAACATACCGTCGATGCGAGCGGCCAGATTTTCGATATAGGACAATGGAAAGCAGAAGCCCAGGGGCGCATTAGGATTGACCAGAAAAAACAATTGCCCCTGATAGCGTTCGGGGAAATCGATCAGGTTCCATTCTGCGTCGAGACTGAAGGTACGCACCTTGGCCCCCTGAATGGTAGCCAGAGTGGCGTAGTAGGAATAGGAGGGCTGGACGTAAGCAATTTCCTGCCCTTCGCCGACAAAAGCCCGAATCAGGTTATTGAGCACCTCATCGGAGCCGTTGGCCATAATAATCCAGTCGGGGTCAAAGCCGTACAACCGGCTGGCAGCCTCACGGGCGACACAGCTGGTGGCATCAGGATACTTACGAAGCCCCTCACCCACTTCGGCCAGAATCGCTTCGATAACCCGCGGTGACGGGGGATAGGGATTTTCGTTGGTATTGAGTTTTATATAGGTCTGACTGTCCCGGGGTTGAAACCCCGGGACATATCCGGCCATCTCGGCAATGTTGCGACGCAAGCGGGTCATGATGCCTCCGGCGTGGAATGGGTAGTCGTCTGAAGCCGTTACACTAGCGGAAATTTTGTGAGGGCGCAAGCGGCAGATTCGCAGATGGATTCTGCCTTTCCCTCCCCTGTGACGCAGCGCAGGGCAAGGGGTTGGCGCGCCTTTTTCTGCCTACTCTTTTTTGGCGTGTAAAAAGAGTAGGGCGTCGGGCGGCGCAACCCCGCGACCTAGCAGTTTGTGCAGCAAATCTGAAACAGACAATTCTATGAGTCGGCCGGTTCCCCCCGGCCAGGCGTCTTACTTTTCTTGACGACCAAGAAAGATGGCATCGTAAAAACTAAAACTCTTGTAACTAGTTGTAATCATGCAAAAAATAACAAGTTTCCACTTTTCATTTTTTCGGTTTTGTGGTAAATT
>CAZKQY010000227.1:0-4667 GCA_964555005.1 uncultured Syntrophotalea sp.
CGCCGCCAGCGGCTTTCGGGATTGCGCCGCAGGGTACCGAGACCGCTACAGGGGGCATCGACCAAAATAGCGTCAAAACTCTCTTTATCGAGAAAATCAGGGGCGGAGGTCAGATCCCAGGCTTGACAAATGATTCCCTGTGCGCCGAGACGCCGGGCACCCTGTTCCACCAGAGCCAAACGAGGGGCAGCGATGTCGAGGGCCACAATCTCGGCACGATTATCGGCCAGAGCCGCAAGGTGGGTGGTCTTGCCCCCCGGTGCGGCGCACGCATCGAGGAGCCGCTCACCAGGCTGAGGCGCCAGCAAGTGAGCGATGAGCATACTCGCCTGATCCTGCAATTGATAAGCGCCCCCTTCATCTCCAGGCAGACGGCGGGACCCTCCCCCTTGAATACAGACCCCTTCGGGGGCATAAGAAGTTGCTTCAGCCCGATAACCGGCGGCGGTCAAGATGGCGAGAAACTCTTCCCGATCCTGCTGCAACGTATTGACCCGCACGGTAAAAGGAGCCACTTGCAGCATGGCCTCGCCCAGGGCCAGGGCTTCATCGGGGCCAAATTCCTTCAACCAGGATTTTGCCAGCCATTTAGGCAGAGACAACACATGCTGCAGATAAGCAAGAGGTGTTTTTTGAGGATCCGGCCAGGGAATACTCTCACGACTGCGGTCAACACCACGCAAGATGCCGTTGATAAAACCGGTAGCCCGGCTCAAACCGAGATGTTTAGCCAACTCCACCGTCTCGTGCACTGCGGCACGAACCGGGATACGGTCGAGAAGCAGGATCTGATAACAACCGAGACGTAACAGCCGCAACACCGCCGGTTCGACTTTGTACAGGGGCTGGCTGCAACAATGACTCAGAGCGAAATCGATGCGACCGCAGTAGCGCAAGACCCCGTAAACCAGTTCGGTCAGCAGGGCACGGTCCCGATCTTCAAGTTGCGATGCAGCGCTTAATCCTGCATCAAGTGCGACGTCGGAAAACATCCCCTCCTCAACCCGCGCCAGGATTTCCCAGGCCATTCTTCTGGGATCGTGCTTTTTCACCAGTTCACCTCGACATTCATAATGGTTATAACGAAGCGGGGGCATGTTGCCATGCCCCCGTACTTTCAACTGCTCCACAAAAGCTCCTCACTGGAGCTTCATGTTTTCCAGGCGCTGCACCCGCTCGGACATAGGTGGATGGGTGGAAAATAGAGCGGCCAACCAACCGCCGCGCAGCGGGTTGACGATAAACATATGGGCCGTAGCTTCATTAACCCGTGGCATGGGTCGCAGCCGATTGGCTTCCTCCAGCTTGCGCAGGGCACTGGCCAAATGATGAGGATTGCCGCACAGTTGGGCGCCACCACGGTCGGCAGCGTATTCCCGTGAACGGGAAATAGCCATTTGCACCAACATGGCTGCCAGGGGTCCGAAAATCATCAGTAGAATCAAACCGAAGGGACCACCCTCGTCATCGTCACGACCACCTAATCCACCAAACAAAGCCGCCCATTGGGCCATATGAGCCAGATAACCGATAGCTCCGGCGATAGTGGCGGCAATAGAACCGATAAGGATATCCCGATTGCGAACATGGCTCAATTCGTGAGCCATCACTCCCATCAACTCGTCGCGACTGAGCATGCGCACCAGACCTTCCGTCGCAGCCACCACCGCATGCTGCGGATTGCGACCGGTGGCAAATGCATTAGGGGTGGCCTGCGGCAAAGTATAAACCTTCGGCATCGGCAAACTGTTACGCTGACAGAGTTCCCGCACCACCTCGAACAGGGTACCGTGCTGCAATTCCTTGCCCCGGTACATGCGGATCACTATTTTGTCAGAAAACCAGTAGGAACCAAGGTTGATCACTCCGGCGACAATTAACGCCATCAGGGCACCGCCCTGACCACCCAACATACCACCAGCCCAGACAAGCAGCAGGGTCAAAAACATCATCAGTATTGCAGTACGTAATATATTCATAACCCTTACGCCTTACTTATTGGACAACTGACCGAAGGAGGGAGGACATGGACATCGAGGACCTTTTTGACTTCGGCCAAGTCAATCTCGGTATTATAACAAGGGCCCTGAGGCCTACGATTAAAAACGCCGTATACCGGCAAGGGATAAGCATCTCGAATACCGGCGGTCAGATCCCGCTCACAAGCCACCGCCAAAACAAAACGGGGCTGCTTTTCTCTCAAAATTTTTCGCGCAAGGGTACCGCCGGTTGCAACGGCAATGGTCACTCCGCGACTTTCCGCCAGGTCGGCCAAATCTCCGATGCCGCATTTTCCACAGCGCAGGCATTGGTTGATATCCCCGGTAACCTTGACGGCGCATTCATGAAGTTGCAAACAGTGCGGCAGAAGAATAATCGCCTGACTGGCCGGAACCCGCAGTTTGCGACCCCGAACCAACTGATTATTGACGGCAATGAAGGAACGCTGCAGCGCATCACGATCAGCACCGAGCAAACAGCCGATGGAAATAATACCCGGCAGCAAATACCTGATAGCCAGACCGCGCAAGCGAACAGAAAAAAACAGATCGCGGCCGCTGAACAAAGTCAGACCAAGCTGACCCATAGCCAGTAAAACCACCAGCACAATACTTCCCAGCAAAACACCAAACCAGCGCGACAATGCGGGATGGATGTAGCTAAATCCAACGCTGGGGACCCACCAAGCCAGCCAGGACAAAAGCACCAGCAGTAAACTGACAACACCCAACACGGAGAGAAACAACCACGGTGGCCGGCGGGAACGGCTATCAAAGGTCCATTCGCTCACGTCATCCCCCCAGAATAGCGCCTAACGGCAGGGTTCGACCTCGCAAAAAATCCGCCGCCGAAAGCCGCTTTTTGCCGGGCAGCTGCAGTTCTCGCACCAACAGGGTACCGTCACCACAGGCGATGCGCACCCCTTCGGGACCTGTCGCGACGATTGCACCGGGCACGGCCTCATCGCCACTTTCCGGCAGGGTGTGACCAAGCTTGAGAGTCTCCCCTTGCAGAGCGGTATAAGCCCCCGGCCATGGGGTCAAACCCCGTACCAGGTTATGAATAGCCAAAGAACTTTGCCGCCAGTCAATGCGACCATCCTCTTTTTTCATAAGGGCTGCATAAGAACTTAGTGCGTCATCCTGAGGCTCCGGACGAAGGGTTCCATCACACAGACGCTGCAAAGTCTCTTCCATGGCCTCACGACCCAGGAGTGCCAGGCGATCATGAAGTTCACCAGCCGTTTCCTCGGCACCGATTTCAGTAGCCCGCTTAACCAGCATATCACCTGTATCGAGACCAACGTCCATCAGCATGGTGGTCACTCCGGTTACCTGCTCACCATCCACCACCGCCTTGTTGATCGGTGCAGCGCCGCGATAGCGAGGCAGCAATGAGGCATGGACGTTAATGCAGCCATACTGAGGGATATCGAGCACGCTCTTAGGCAGGATCTGACCATAAGCAACCACGACAATCAGGTCGGGGGACAAGGCTTTAAGTTCCTCGACAACCACCGGATCCCGCAGCTTAAGGGGTTGGTAAACGGGTATGCCGTGTTGTGCGGCCAGTTCCTTGACCGGTGGCGGCGCTAATTTCTTGCCGCGCCCTCGTGGCCGATCAGGCTGGGTATAGACGGCGCACAAATCCACACCAAAATCGATTAGACCCTGCAAGGTGTATAGGGCGAAGTCTGGCGTGCCCATGAAAATGGTACGGATATTCGCCGCCTTGATCACAGCTGCTGCTCCCGTTGTTTCATGATTTTTGCATATTTCTTACGAAACAACCCCTTCTTCAGCGAAGAGAGATGATCGACAAAAAGCAGGCCTTCAAGATGATCTATCTCATGCTGAAAAGCAACGGCCTGATAGCCTTCGCTGACCATTTCCTGCGACTGACCCTGCAGATCAAGGAATCGTACCGTAACCCGTTGCGCCCGATGGATACGGCAGTAGTATTCGGGTACCGAAAGGCAGCCTTCTTCCTCAAACTGTTCGCCTTCGCGGCTTACAATCTCGGGATTAACAGCAATGATCAATTGCGCAGCCTCACCTTTAGGCGAACAGTTAAGCACAATCAGGCGCTGACTGATTCCGACCTGAGGGGCCGCCAAACCCACTCCGGGTGCAGAATACATGGTTTCCACCATGTCCTGAGCCAGGGTTTTGATGCTCTCGTCGATTTCGGATATCGGTTGCGCCACCTGCTGCAACACGGGATCCGGATAGTGTCGAATCGTTAATATTGCCATATATCCTACCGATCTTCCAACATCAGAGGTAGTACTTGCTCCTTCCGATGCTGAATGTAAAAAAGGCCCCCATAGGACCGTTATCAAAAACAACCTAACCGTTTAATTGCCCCATATCATAGGGCGAAGCCAAGCCAAAAGTCAACCTTTGCACTCCCTGCGAAGAAACTGCAAACGCCTGTTATATCAGCTTTTTAGTGCTTTAAGCAGAGCTTCAGCCATACGGGCCGGACCAGTTGCAACCTGCACCCCACAATCTTGCAGCGTAGCGATTTTGTCCACCGCGCGGCCTTTGCCGCCGCTGACAATAGCGCCTGCATGCCCCATACGCTTTCCCGTTGGTGCGGTAATTCCAGCAATAAAAGCCGCCACCGGCTTGCGCATATGGCGCTGAATCCAGCAGGCAGCCTCT
>CAZKQY010000228.1:0-1655 GCA_964555005.1 uncultured Syntrophotalea sp.
TGGCTGCCACGAAGCACCCCACCAGCAGGGTTGAAAGAACCAGCAGGCCGCGATCACCAGCAGGGTCAAGACCGTTTAAGGCATAGATACGCAATTGCCAATAAGGCAGTTGAGCTCCGACGGGAAGAGAAGCGAGCAGCGGCATGTCAGCGGTCAGTTCACCAGCGCCGGTGCGAGCCACGATGCGGCCCTGTCCATCGATCAAAGCGTAGATCTCACCCGCCGAAGGCTCGGGCAGGCTCGGGACCAGCCGGGAAAGCAGAGCCATCATCTCTATCTCGAGGCCATAACGCAGGCCACTAACCGTGTCTTCCTGCCAGCCGAGAAGGTAGAGCCCATCCTCCCAGAACCAGGACAGCCAACCGGATGAACCTCGCGCAACAGGCGGCACCTGATCTAACCGTTGGGCAAGCTTTCGCAGCTCCTGGCGGGAGGAATAAGAGGTTTTGTTATCGATAACAGCGGAAGATGGCGTGCCCTGTGGTACTTCAGTTTGCGGCTGCTGCCAGGGAATTCGGCCGGAAAATAAGGCCTGATAGCGGTTTATAAAAGCCCCTGCTTCGGCATTAGAGGGTGACTCGGGGTCGGGCAATAAAAGTTTATTACCAGACCAGATAAAAACATTTCGTATCAGGGGGTTGCCGAGCCGCCAATTTTCCAGACGTTGTTCAAGGTCGTCGGAGGGCAGTTCTCTTAAGCTATCGAGCAGGCTGTCCTTAACCTCTGCCACCACCAGATTGAGACTTTCGGCAATGGTGGCGGTTCGTTGTCGGTTTATATTGAGGGTACTCTCAGCCAGGAATTGCTGTTCGTTACGCAATAATCGCAATGCCAGAGAACCGATCAATAAAGTCGGAATGAGCAGCAGCAGCCAGGCGCCGATGATCCAATGACTTCGTTTCATGGATAATGATTCCTTCAGCGGGGTTTCCAGTGAAACCTGGAGGCAGGATACTTAGCTCAATGTACCATTCGATGCCGGGCATTGCCAGCTGAACAGGCCGAGATACGACCTGTTCAGCCCTATTGTTGAGTTAAGGCAGTATTTAGAATCATGTTTGCCACTAACCAGGTTTATTATGTGCGGTTAGTAGGTTTTTTGTTGTTTGCGTACTTTGAAACTTTCCGAACGTAATTCCTTTTTCCGGGTTTTGTCGAGGGAGTCGGATTCAAACTCGGTGGCTTCATCCTGTAATTGGTCCGCCTCTGCGGCCAGATCGGAAAAACCGAGGGCGGTGTTCTGCTCAACCAGATCAACGCTTTTTTCCCTCAAGGCGCGAGCCGCCTCATCCTTGCGTCCGGCATTGTAAAGACTCAGTGCCTGGTCGCGGGTGACAGCCATTTCGTTTTCTACTACCGCTTTTTGCACTGCTTTGCTGGCCCCTTGACGTACCTCTTCGGAGCGCTGGCTGAAGCGGGTACGAGCAACGGCAGTCGACGATTCATCGATATCGGTCAGGGCATTCTGATAGCGACAGTCGACCCGGGCCAACTCAAGTTTCTGCCCGGGTTGAGAAATGGGAACTTCTACCTCGACCAGTGCATACTTTTGCTGCCCACCGTAAATCTGGTTCATGCGGACTTCGACTTTTTGGCCCTTAATACGTCCTTCGCGACCGATGATGCGTAAAGGTTTGACACCAGGGGGGCATTCT
>CAZKQY010000229.1:0-4453 GCA_964555005.1 uncultured Syntrophotalea sp.
ATCGGCCGGCCACCAGTCCTGCGAGTCGGTCATCAGCGCATAGATATCCTGCTTCAGGGCATTGAGGTCAACTTTTTTGAACTCTTCAGCGTAGTTGAAGGTTTCACCCATCGGATTCGACAGTGAAGAATGCTGATGCAGAATGTTAAGGTTCAACTGTTTCGGCCACCAGTCTCGGTTCGATGTACCGCCGCCGGCAGTGGGTATGGCAGTTTTACCCGTTACCGGGCATTTGCTTTCTTCGCTCATCTTCGTTCCCCTTCCTGGTTTGGGTATGCACAGCTGATCGGTAAATCTGACGATCTGATTCGCATCCAAATCGACGGAAAATAGTCGAGCTATTTATCAAATTTCGTACGCTAACCCCCGAAAGAAGGCTTGTGTTTTTTTACTAAAGAGGGAGTTGAGGTCATTACTTGATCTTGATAAATTTATCAGACTTGGCACCACATTTGGGACAAACCTTGGGCGGAGCAGGACCTACGACAACCAAGCCACAGACGGTGCATTGCCATTTTTGATTAGAACCCATTTTCTTCTCCTTGTTTTAGCAGGACTTATGTTTAGCTACCTTTCTATTCTCCCAGCTTAAGAACAAATTTCAAGCCGTAACAATTGGGGAGGTTAAAGACACTCTTTCATTTTGAAGTGAATATCTCCTTAGGTATGGTTCACTACCACTTCAGGTGGAGCATTCGATATCGTCCCCTTGGGATGTTTTCAGCCATCCTTCAAGGCGATCTTTGGGGCCCTTGGATAAAATCCGACTGAAGGTTTCCTGATCGTAAAGATACAGACAGTGCCGGATCGAGGTGTAAGGACTGAAAGTGTTGTCCGGATTTTTTGCCACGAAATAATCGCTATAATCTCTGACGGTTTTCAGATTCTCTATCAAACTTTTGTGTAGATCGGACTTTTGAAAACCACTGTCAAGCTTCAGGATGTCTTGGACGAAATCGTCCACTTTATAGTCTTCGAATTCAAAATCCCTGAAAAAATGCCCCGCGACACGCAGAAAGTTAAAAGCATTGACGGTCTTTTCACTGATCACCGTTAGGGGCTGATCTGCCATCTCCCTGCTGTCATCAAGGGTGTCGTTGATCGGAGCCACCGTGGCCTGGTGGATGAGTTCCGCGGTGGCGTTACGGATCTCTTTGAACTCACGATCGGCCAACTCAAACAGGGCGGACAGAACATTGATCCTGCGTTTGAGATCAATGGGGATCGATTTTTTGTATTTGATTTTGTGGTCCAGCACACTCCAGGCGTCCTGTATCAAAGATCTGATCTGCACTTCGAAGGGATAGTCGGCATATTGCTGGTATTTGGGCAGAGAGATCATCTGATCGTTCAGAGCAAGATCCATGTGCAGGCCTTTGTAGCCAAAGGAATCCTCTGTACTCTCAACGGCCGAGATCTTGTCGGTGACGTCAATAATCTTGAAGTGTTGTTTCAATACCTCAGCCGCTACTTCAATCTGGTCTTCATAGAGGCAGATGATGCGGATGCCGATCAGGTCGGAAAGGTAGTCTTTGATCTCGTATGGCTGGTCGTCCGCTTCGAGTTTACTTTGATATTTTTGGTTAAATTTTTTGATGCACTCTTCTTTATCCTTGACCCGTCCTTCAATCTTGGTCACCTCACCGATATCAGCCCCCTTGAGCAAGGAACTGATCATGCGGATATATGCCTTCTTGGCCTTCTCGAAGAGCTTCGAGTTGCTGTCGTAGAATTTACGGAAGGAGTCTTTTTCCTTTTTAAAGTTCAGAGAGGCCAAGCTTGGCTCCTTATCCGTTACCGTACCATGGAAGACTTCATGTCATCTCATCATCGCAAGACACCCTGTATAGGTGCTTTTACCTATGCATCGAAGGATTGCAAGGGCTTCGGAATCACCACGTTTCCAAGGCCCAGTTCCGTACGCAGGGCGTTGGCCAGACTCTCGGAGGAATCATCTTCACCGTGGACAATAAAGGTCTGTTGCGGTTTTTTTGCCATGGCCCGCACAAAATCAACAAGGCCGTCCCGGTCGGCGTGTCCGGAGAAGCCCGTCAGGATCTCGACCTTGGCCCGCACCTGGTGTTCTTCACCGTAAATGCGCACGGTCTTCTCTTTTTCCACCAGGCGGCGGCCTAAGGTATTGGGTGCCTGCCAGCTGGTCATAAGGATGGTGTTGCGAGGATCTTCGATGCGATTGCGCAGGTGATGGAGGATACGCCCCCCTTCCAGCATACCGCTGGCACTGATGATGACCGCCGGAACTTTCAGGCTGTTGAGTGCTTTGGATTGCTCCACGCTCTGAGTGTACTGGAGACGGCCGAAACCGAAGGGGTTTTTATCATCGTCCGTGAGCAGAAACTCGCGAATTTCGGCATCGTAAACCTCGGGATGGAGGCGGAAGATCTCTGTAGTGCGAGTGGCCAGCGGGCTGTCGACGTAGATTGGCAGATTGGGGATCCGTCCGGCGCTGTGGAGTTTGTGCAGGGCGTAGACAATCTGCTGGGTCCGGCCAACGGCAAAGGCCGGGATCAATAGCGATCCGCCGCGGGTGGCGGTCTCATTGACGATGCGCTCCAGTTCCTTTTCCGATTCAGGATAGGGCGGATGCAGCCGGTTGCCGTAGGTGCTCTCCATGATCAGGATATCGGTTCCATCGGCGATCGGCACCGGATCGCGGATGATAGGGATATCCGGCCTGCCGATATCGCCGCTGAACACCAGTCGTTGCTTGCGGCCGGTCTCCTGATCGTCGATGTCGAGAATTACATGAGCGCTACCCAGCATATGTCCGGCGTCCACCAGGGTAAGATGCACACCGGGAAACAGCTGATGGCGACGGTTGTAGCTCAAGCCAACAAACTGTTCCATGCTGGTGACCACGTCCGATTTGGTATAGAGCGGTTCAAAAGGGCGCTGCCCCTTCTGCTTGCGACGGCGGTTGACGAACTCCACATCCTTTTCCTGAATGAAGGCACTGTCCATAAGCATAACGGCGCACAGATCGCGGGTTGCCGAGGTGCAGAAGATATCGCCGGCAAAGCCATTCTTTACCAGACAGGGGATGCGGCCCGAGTGATCGATGTGGGCGTGGGACAGGACCAGGCAATCGATGTCCTTGCCCTGGCAAAATTCACTGCGGTTACGTTCGAAGGCTTCCTTTCTCTTGCCCTGAAACAACCCGCAGTCGAGCATGATGGTTTTGCCATCAATCTCGACCAGATGCTGGGATCCGGTGACAGTCCGGGCGGCGCCGTGGAAGGTGATTTTCATTTTTCCTCCTGTGCGGAAAGTTGCCAGAGCAATTCATAGCGGTTGTTCATGAGCAATATATTTAATACTACAGCTCAAGTTTATCATTGTCCCGAAAATTATCTGATTAGGGTTTGGTCTTCAAAATATTTATCTTATAAGTTTTTGCGAATGCATCCATCAATAAAGCCCTGAAATTGTATTTGTTTCAAAGACACTTCATCCGATTAACAATCCTTAAACCAGTTGCTCTACCTACCCCATATCCGATATGCTGAAAGGAAAGCGCCTTTAACGACGCCGGTTAGCCTGAACCAAACCGGCGAACATAAGGAGTCGGGCATGGAAAAATTATGCGAACAACAATGCGAGGCCTGCCGGATCGGCGCACCACTGGTGAGTTCGGAGGAGATCGCTGACTTTCGAGAACAAATTCCCGACTGGGAGATATTGACCGCCGAGGGAGGTGAGCGCTTAAGCCGGACCTATAAGTTCCGTAACTTTGCCGAGGCTCTGGCTTTTAGCAACCGGGTCGGCGAGTTGGCCGAAACCCAAGGGCATCACCCGGCGATTCTTACCGAATGGGGAAAAGTGACAGTGCAGTGGTGGACCCATAAGATCAAGGGTCTGCACCGCAACGACCTGATCATGGCCGCCAAGACCGATGCTCTGCTGGTGTGATTTCCCCATCGCGTCAACAGGCCTAAAAGGGCTTCACGAAGCAATAAAAAAGGCCGCCCGAGGGCGGCTTTTTTCAATGGTGATTTTCAGAAAGACGCGGCTCAAGCATCAAAAGGCGCATTAAATTCAAAACCGCAGGCCGGGCACTTCACTTTGCCGTTCATCATGCCGTGGTTATCCATTTTACCGCCGGTTGTAGCTGCATCCCGCCAGAACCGCCATCATCAAACCCGCCAACAACACCGCTACCAGTTTTCTCATGATGTCACCTCACTCTAATAAAAATATCTTTTAAGTTCCTTTGGGTAACATTCTAACCGAGAGCAGTAAACGTAGTTTAAAGACACTGTAAAGATACGTTAAAGAAGCGCACGAAAAAGCCCCCGGCAGCTGGCTAGCGACAGGGGGCAATGCCAATAAAAAAGATTGTAACTATTCAGCAAAAAAGTTCTTGACAGCCTTTTTCTGAAAAATAAGTAAAACAGCAATGCCTCCGATGGTTTTCCAAATGGGCATTGTCACG
>CAZKQY010000230.1:0-4670 GCA_964555005.1 uncultured Syntrophotalea sp.
CCACCTGCGGGGTCTCTACGAAGGCGACAACTCCGGCATCTGCCGAATGGGTCGCTCTATCGCACAAGCGACGTGAGCATTTTTTGCGACTGCATCAAGTTTCGTACTATGCGAATCGACACTCCCGCAGTGGCAACCCATCTGTTACAAAATCCCAAAAGTGTTTTAACTCCGATTGGGGATTTTTTACGTAAAAGCAGTCTCGATGAATTACCCCAGCTGTTGAGTATTTTAAAGGGTGATATGAGTCTGGTGGGTCCTCGTCCGGCACTGTTCAACCAAGACGATTTGATCGCCTTGAGAACTGAATCGGGTGTACATCGTTTATTGCCAGGTCTCACCGGTTGGGCTCAAATAAATGGCCGTGACGAACTGCCAATTCCACAAAAGGTCGAGTTGGATGTTGAATACCTGCAACGGCAGTCGTTTGGGTTTGACATTAAGATTCTTTGGCTTACTGTACTTAAAGTGTTAAAAAAAGATGGCGTTTCTCATTGAAAAAAATCTAATCGTCAATTTCCAGTTTTACCTATGCGGTGGCTGCGCGTCATTTTTGTGGCAAGTAAATTTAAAGTGAATAAATCGATTTATCTTTGGGGGTATTTTGAAAACCTTTATATACAATAATCGCGTGCTGTTTATTGTTTTCAACAAGGCATTAATAATTATCGGTGCCTTTCTGTTGGCATTTTTAGTTCGTTTTGATCTGTCTATCCCTCAGGCTTACTGGCCAAAGGTTTTTGTTCTAATCCCAGCGCTGCTGGCCATAAAATTGGTGGTTTTCTGGCGAATCGGTCTGTTTAAGGGTTGGTGGCGTTATGTATCCATGCCTGACCTGGTGCAGATCTTTAAGGGGAACTTGATCGCTTCGCTGGTTTTTATCGGCTATGCCGTTTTTGTACATCGTCTGGAACAGATACCCCGTTCAATTCTGATTCTCGATGGCGTGTTTTGCTTTCTCCTCATGGGGGGGGTGCGTTTTGCGACTCGTGCACTCAGGGAGAGGTTTTTGCCTATGGTCAGGGGGCTTGACGAGGTAAAGTTTCGGGTGTTGGTTATTGGGGCAGGTGAGGCGGGGCAGTCGATTGCTCGTGAAGTGCGTTCTAATTCGCGCTTGAAAATGCAGGTTGTGGGTTTTGTCGATGACGATCCTCTGAAACGCAGGGGGTTGTTTCAGGGTCTTAAGGTTCTCGGGCGGCAGGTTGACCTAGAAAGAGTGGTCATTGAGCACAGAATCGATGAAATTATCATTGCTATCCCCTCCGCAACCGGACTGCAGGTTCGGGCCATGGTCGATCGCTGTCGCCTGTCTAAGGTGAAGTTTAAGATTTTGCCAGGGGTCGGAGACCTGATCAATGGACGGGTTTCGGTTCAGCAGTTGCGTGAGGTTGATCTTGAAGATCTGCTGGGGCGGGAGCCGATCAATCTTGATGAGGTGCAGATTCGTAGTTATCTGCAGGGGAAGCGGGTGTTGATTACGGGCGCGGGGGGTAGTATCGGCAGTGAAATCTGCCGGCAGGTCGCGCGCTATAACCCGGAGAAGTTGATTCTGTTCGAAAATGCTGAAACCCCACTATTTAACATCGAGCAGGAGTTGACCAATAGTTTCCCGCAAATTCATCTGGTACCGATCATCGGCGATGTGCGAAACCGTTCCCGTGTCTGTGAGATTTTTGACGAGCAGATGCCGCAGGTGTTGTTTCATGCTGCGGCGTATAAACATGTGCCGATGATGGAGTCGAATCCCGCCGAGGCGGTGAATAATAATGTACAGGGAACCCGTCTGGTGGCTGATGCTGCCCATGCTATTGGGGTTGAGACCTTTGTGATGATCTCGACTGATAAGGCTGTACGTCCGACGAATGTGATGGGTGCCAGTAAGCGGGCGGCGGAACTCTATGTGCAGTCGTTGGCGAGGATCAGTAAAACCCGTTTTGTTACCACCCGTTTTGGTAATGTTCTGGGAAGCAATGGCAGCGTTATTCCCACGTTCAGGGAGCAGATCAGAAAAGGTGGACCGGTCACTGTGACTCACCCTGAAGTAACCCGGTTTTTTATGACCATTCCTGAAGCCTCTCAACTGGTTTTGCAGGCGGGAAGCATGGGGCGGGGTGGGGAGATCTATCTGTTCGATATGGGGGCGCCGATTAAGATTGCGTTCTTGGCGGAGGAGTTGATTCGCTTGTCCGGTCTGGAGCCTGGTGAAGATATCGAGATCGTTTACACCGGTTTACGGCCGGGCGAGAAATTGTATGAAGAGTTGTTGCTTGCCGATGAAGGGACGGTATCGACTCAGCATAAAAAGATCTGTGTGGCAAGTTCTTCACCACAGTCCAGGGAATTGCTAATTAAAAAAATTGATCGTGTGGTTGGTGCCGCAAAAAAACTGGATTTAATTGGTGTAAGGTCGGGACTAAAGGATATTGTTCCTGAATATCAATCGGTTGTTCACGCGCCACCCGCCAAAATTATTCAATATCCGGTCAGACTTGTTCGTTAGAGAGGGTGAAATCCTGGAGCCGTCGCGTAACCTGAAGGTGCCAAACCTACACATTTGACAGGATGTTTTTAAAAACCGTTGGGCGCTGATTTGCGCTGAAAGAGCATGATTTCGGTTCAATGTCAAAAGTGATATTTACAGGGATAAAGGGGATGCAAGGGATAGGGCCAAGTCAAAATCGACAGGCTGGGGAATGTTTGTGCTGGAAGCGAGAAAATATCAGACTCTTCTGATTCCACATTCAATGATAATCTTCTTCGCGTTGATGCCGTACGGCCAGAATGGTTACTGTCTCAGCGTTCTCAATTTCGAAGAGGATGACATAGCCTTTTGATCCAAACGGGATGATCATTTCTCTTAATAGCGGATCTTCTGTTGTGGCTTTTCTGCAGCTAAAAGGAAAATCCTTGAGGAATTCAGTCCCTTTTTGAATGGCTGTGAGGGCTTTGCGGGCGGCGGTAATATCTTGCTCGATGAGAAAACCATAAAGGCGCACGAGGTCATCTTTTGCGGCCTGGGTGTAGCGGATCTGGTATCTCATTTGGCGTTCTGCTGTTCTGCATGAGTCAGCATGTTCTCTAGTTCAGCAAGGACTGTCTCGGCAGAATGAAATACCCCTGTTTGTTTTGCCTCGTCTCTTGCTGCCAGACCCCGTACCAGAAATTCTTGTTGGGCTTTTCGATGCAGAATACCAGCACGGAGAGATTCTTCCATGAAACTGGAGAGGGTTTCACCTTCATTTAATATTTTTTCCGCGGCTTGGCGAAGCTCTGGCTCGACTCTTATGGCTGGCATTGTTGAAGTTTTCATCTTGGACCTCCCTTGAAATGCGTTTGTAATTCATTTTAGTCTAAGTCGTCTCTGTAGGCAATGGCTAAGAGTAAAACTGAAGGT
Organism: uncultured Syntrophotalea sp.; assembly: GCA_964555005.1. Lineage (GTDB taxonomy): Bacteria > Desulfobacterota > Desulfuromonadia > Desulfuromonadales > Syntrophotaleaceae > Syntrophotalea_A. The sequence continues at coordinate 3,395 of CAZKQY010000230.1, forward strand.
GTCAGACTTATATGGTGCTGTTTATTTGTCAATTTGTTGCCAGTACGGGGTGGTTACTATCAGCTGCCACGAAATAAGGGATTTATCTCGCTCGCTTCTTACGGTCGCTCGAGGCGCAGAGGGGTCGGAGAAAGCTTGAAACCTTAGATTTTGGATTTACTCTGTGTCCTCTGTGACTCGAGTGAGCACAGCGAACGGGCGTGAGGTTGTTTTAGTAATTTTAGAAAACAAGATTGTTTGTACGGGGTTTGCTCTTGCCGTTTCCCGGTGGTCTTTGTGTTTCTAGCGAGAGAATCGAGCGAGTGTTGGGAGTGCGGGATTTGCTGTTGTCAGGATGCTTTCTCCAAGCGATCCGCGATCCATAATTTGATGATTGCCTGGCGTGGTACGCCAACTCGCTTGGCTTCACGATCAAGAGACTGGATCATCCAGAGCGGGAAATCGACGTTGACCCGTTTTTGTTCATATTCAGGACGGCGTGCGTTATTCAGGTCAAGGTCCGAGGTGATATCTTCGCCGTCGTTGAATTTTTTATCGAAATCACAAGCTTTTGTCTTCATATAGATCTACCTCTTCCTGGCGGGAACGCCTGATGGAAATAATTCGGATGATATTTTTGCGATACGTTATGACCCCTGACCAGTGTCTTTCACTGATTTTGCCAATAATTAGAAAATGAGGTTCATCAACGGTTCGGGCGGGGATTTCCAATAAATCCGGATCGGCCCATAGCGCTTAAGCATCATCGAAATCAATCCCGTGTTTGATTTTATTTGAAATACTCTTTTGTCGGTCGAATTCGAATTTCATGGTATAAAAAATATACCTTTGAGAAGTCTGAGTGTCAACTGATTGATGACAAAGGGTCGCTGGTGCCTTATTGGTTTAACATCGCTGAAGGCTAAGCTTTCGACCGTACCAAGAGCTGCGCATATAGAAAATCCGGACCTTCTGCAACACATCGAAGCGCAGAGAGTGCAGGGAAATCTTGAAGTCTTAGATTTTGGATTTACTCTGTGTTCTCTGTGACTCTAGTGAGCATAGCGAACGGGCGTGAGGCTGGTTTAGTAACGATCGTTGTTGCCGAGGTTGCTACTATCAACTGCCATGAATTAAGGCTTTATCTCGCCCGCTCCTTATAGTTGCTCGAGGCGCAGAGAGGGCGGAGTGGGCTTTAAGGTCTTGTTTTTGGCCATCCTATGAGCTTTGGCGAATACATCATGGTTGGTTGGAGGGGCAGGGCGGGCCAAGGCTGATGTCTTCGGGTATGTGTGTT
>CAZKQY010000231.1:0-6500 GCA_964555005.1 uncultured Syntrophotalea sp.
ACGTTGCTAGCCAGTCAATTAACGAGCCCGTCCAGCAACATCGGTCGTGCCTGGAGAAGGATCTTTCCCCGTCCGACCGCAATGCTCACTCCAGCCCGGGACATCCCAAGCATTCGAGCAACATCCGCACCATTGCAACCCATCTCACAAACGGCCAGGTAGCAGAATGCCGCCCGCGCCTCGGCTACGCCGGTCAGGCGGGTTCGCTGGAAAAGCAGCTCCGGCGGTACCCCAAAAACATCGGCTACCTTCGTCAGCAACTCCGGCAGCGGGATTTTCTTTGAAACAGGCGCAAGCTCTGCAGGCTGGAGCGCCTGAAAAAAGGTCTCGCTTCCTAGAATTCTTGCATCATCTGCCAGGCCCTCTTCCTGCCCCACCTGCTTGGCCAGCCAGCGACGCAGGCCCCTGTTTTGCTCCGGATCGGGACTGTTCTGACCCAGTCCGTCAGCGATAAAAGCTGTATAGCCCGCTCTGCTTTTTCTAACGGTTTTCCCAAAGCGATCCAGTACCTCATCGGAAGCCTGGCCGGACAGCACCCGGTTTCCCAGTACCACCGCGTGGCCGCACCAGGGATACGCAGCCAGTTCGGCCAAACCCTCAACGAGTCCGGCGCGCAGCGGATTAAGGTGAATATACCGCACCAGTTCGAGAAAATAGTTTTCTTCTTCACAGACAAACGATTTGTACCGATTTTGAAACAGGTGACCGCTACGCTGGTGGCGCAGATTGAAGGTCACGGCATAGGAAGTAAGCAGGCGTCGCATGAAAGTGGCCAGGAGGCCGGAACGAGGGCGCAGCAGCAAATGGGCGTGGTTGGTCAGCAGGGTCCAGGCCAGACAGTCGGTATGCGTCTCCTGAAGCAGAAACGAGAAGCGTTCCAGGAAAAAGGAGCGGTCCTGATCATCCAGAAAAATCGGGCGGCGTTCATTGCCGCGAACGATGACATGCTGGAGCAGGCCGGGAATATCAAGACGGGCGGATCGAGGCATGGGGGGAGGGTATCAGTAGGGGGGATTGTCAGTCAACTAAATAACAACGTCCCAAAGTGGTAACCAATTAGAATTTGTTTGACAAGTCTGTTTTGATTTGCAAGTATTTCACATTAAAAATTAATAGTAATGCATTCAAGGCATATGGATGGCTAATTGACTGGCTAGCAACGTCCCCGTTGGCCTTTCAGAAAGATCGGAAGGCGCTCATTGCCGCGAACGAGTCGAGCGGGGAGAGAAAACGAGAAAACGACCGTCAACTAACCAACCATATAGTAAAGAAAATAAATTAAAAAATTCATTTGACAAGATGGTTTTAATTTGAAAGTATTCCGCATTATTAAGCGGAAATTATTTTTGAAGAAATTTTTGTAAAGACATAAGGGAAGCTAATTGACTCGCTAGCAACGTCCCCTTTGAATCTTCAGACATGATGGTCGAATTACGTTCCAGGTCCGACATTGTCATTGATTATCCGGGGCCTGATGTGTACCGGATTCGGCTTGATGACTCCACCACTGTTTTTTCAGCAGACGATGATCGAGCCAAGGGAGCCGGGAAATTAGCGGGTGGAGAGTCCATTGATGTCACCGGGCACAGTCTGGGCGGACATCTGGCCGCTGCATTTACAAGGCTTTTCCCAGATTTGGGAGCGGAAGCCATCACGATTAACGGAGCCGGTTTCACCACCGGAATGATTGACGGCCTGAGCGGCAACGCGCAACTCAATATTGCCAACCTGTTCGCAATACTTGGCGGCGCCGCCGCTTTTAATACATCAAAAATTCAGAACCTCTACGGCTCCGCCGGTCCTGAGTTCGTGACCATGGATAATTATCTTGGCTTGGTGCAGCAAGGCGCCCACGATGAAATCTTTATCGAAAGCTGGGGATATGCCCAGACTTTCGGTCATGGCAAGGAACAGATGACCGACGCCCTGGCGGTCTACAATCTGTTCGCTGCCGTAGACCCGTCGACGAGTGTAGAGACAGAAAGAAATAACAGCCAACAGGTATCAAAGGAGCTTGCGGCATGAAAGGTTTTTTTGGATTTTTGTTCCTGATGTCACCGGCCATTATTCTGGTTGTATGGATCGGATTGACTTGGCTCTTGTGGAAGGGTGGTCGGCGATTTATGCGATCCGGGCAATTTCCTGTCGCTGTGCGGATAGTGCTGATTGTTGTTGTGGCAACGGCCTGGTTTGGTTGGTCCATCTGGGAGGCTGGGGGCAAAAAGATGTACTGGGATGCCAAAGTGCGGGAGCTGTGTGCCATCGACGGCGGGGTAAGGGTATATGAGACGGTGGAGTTGACACCAAAACTTCTTGACCAATTCGGTAGGATACAAATCCCCGAAAAATCCAAGGCTAAGCTGACGGATGCATATTACTACGTTTCGGAAAGCACCTACCTGAAGACAGGTAAACCAAATGTCATGCGAATGCATACCCAGATTATTCGAAAAAGCGATGAGAAGGTACTCGGAGAGATAGTGAGATATGGGCGCGGTGGTGGAGATTTCCCTGGTCCGTGGCATGGTTCTTATTTTACTTGTCCTGATCCAACAAAAAAACCATATCTTGAAACATCAATCTTTTTGAAGGGGAAATAAAATATGAGCAATATTGCGCGATATTTCCAGCAAGCAGAACTTGCCTTGGCAGCGTATTCTGATCTCAATGGCCAGATGTCGGCACAGGCTTACAGAGATGCACTACAACGAGGGGGTGATGGCATGTCCCTCACTCAAGTCCAAGCCTTCGCCGACAACTGGACCGTCATAGATCAGTACAATCACAGTGAATCCGTAGAGATTCTTGATGAACTGGGCAATCCGACGGGTTTCTATCGAGAGGTCAGCAACGGTCTGTCGGTCACCCTGTTTGAAGGCGCCGGCGGAAAACAGGTGATTGCCGTGCGGGGAACGGAGGGTCTTTCCGATTGGGTGACCAACGTTATCGATATCGGACTGCTCGGCACGGCAAAATACCAGGGGCAATATGCCGCCCTTGCCGCAAAGGTCGAGCAATGGCGGGATGACGGCGTTCTCCAGTCGGGTTTTTCGGTCACCGGCCATTCACTGGGCGGATTTCTGGCAACACATTTGGCGCTCGATTACGCCGCAGAGATAGAGCATACCTACATCTACAATACCCCTGGGGTAACGGGCCTTGTATCCGGAAACCTGTTTGCCGGTATCGTCAACGCCCTCTCGCCCGGCAAGCCAATGACCTTTCCCGATGTTTTGCCGATCAGCAACATTGTCTCGGTATCTGACCAGGTATCATCTGTCGGATTGTCCATTGCGCCACCCATCACCATCGATATCGAATCAAACCTCAACCCCATTCATAACCACTCCATCGTCACCCTCACCGACGCCCTGGCGGTCTACAATCTGTTCGCTACCGTAGACCCGTCGGTGAGCTTAGAAGATATCGGCGGCATCCTGCAAGCGTCATCCAAAAACGCAAACACCTCCCTTGAATCAGCGATCTCGTCGTTGGGCGTTCTTTATGGCAAGAGCTACCCGGCCCAAGTCATCAGTCGTGACGCTCTTTACGCCAATATCTCCGACCTGAAATCCTCCATTTCGGCGCAGTCGAATCTGACCATCGAAGCCCTCGGCACCACCGATTCCAACGGCAAATTTTGGGCGATGCCGCCCTACGTCATCGAAAACCACGCCCGTGACAATATCGCCTACCGTTACGCCTTGGTCAACCTCAACCCCTTTGCCGTGCTGGGGGCCGATTATTCCAGCTTCAACCAGAACGGTGAGCTGACCCTGTACGATCCGGCTACCGGAAAGGGGCTGACTAACCTGTATCTGGCCGACCGCGCCGAGATGCTGGCCAATTTGATCTATTGCAATATCCGCGACACCACGGATGCCGGAGGTGATGGTTCCCCGATTCTGTATACAGATATCAGAGTGGGTGCTGAGAATCTAAGCATTACCTCTGGCAACCGTCAGACCCTGCTGGATCAAGCCCGTTATACCTTTGGTTCAAAAGAGAGTGACCCTCTTCTCCCAGGCACCTCAAACAACGACCACCTCTACGGCATGGGCGGCAATGATAAGTTGTATGGCTATAGGGGGGACGACTACCTCGAAGGGGGAGAAGGGCAAGATGTCCTAGATGGCGGCGCCGGAAATGACAATCTAAACGGCGGCGCCGGCAGAGATATCTATATGTTCGGTCCTGACCATGGTGCTGACACCATCATCGACGTTCGCGAAGCCGACGGTTTCAAGCACGGCATCATCAACTATGTGGATAACGGTGAAATCCGCATTGCCTACGGCACGTTTACCCAAGATGCGGAGGATCCCGACACCTGGCGCGCGGCAAATGGTCTGACCCTGATCAATGGGGCGACCTGGACCCTTGCCACCCCCGGCGGCACCATCGATCTTGGGGCAGATTTTGTCAGCGGCGACTTCGGTATTAAACTAGCTCTCCCAGAAGCCAGCGAGGAGGGGTATTTTCAAAAAGGGACAAATAGCAGTGACATGCTTGGAATATACAGTTACATGGACAGCGACTTATGCGGAATTTCTGTAAATTTTGAATATACGGGCTATGGCCCAAATTTTGACACTATTTCCATGTATGGATTTGATGGGGCTGATCATTTATTAGGGTTGAGTGGTGAGGATGGAGATTTTCTTGATGGTGGGGAGGGTAATGACTGGATTGCTGGCAGGGATGGTGCTGACTTCATTTTTGGTGGAGATGGTGATGATTATGTCACATCAGTATTCGGGGCGGCCACTATACATGCTGGTTCGGGTAACGATATTATTCTTGGAAATTGGACGGACTACCTCTTTGCGTTCAGGGATGGGTGGGGGGTTAATAATGATTGGATCCCAAGGCATGAGGTTTTAAATGACATTTTTAACGGGTTTGACCCGGAATATAACAACGAAATAAAGATAGACGATAATGGATTGTTTTCACCCGTTTGGGAAAGTCTAAAACACAATAGTTTTTCTGGTCAATCTGCTTATGACGGTAAGTTTAATGGTGATGGCCCATTGGGGATTCCATGGGAATATAATTTCTCCCTATCTGAAATTGATGAGCCTGTTGTCGACTGGGACGATATGCATCGAGGGTTTTATAAAAATCTTGAAGATATAAGAAACGATACGGATAAGTATGCTGGTTTAAGTGCGCAAGCCATAAAGATGACATACTCTCATGAATCATATGGGGTAAATGAAATATCAGATGATTACGGTGTATATTCTTTAAATCCATTAATTTATGATTTCCCGGAATTATGTTATGTGACCGGATATGTTCCTCATCAAAATCCCCTTTATATTCATGGCGATCAAGGAGACGACTTGCTTGTCGGCAATGATGGTAATGATTTTATTTGTGGTGGAGAAGATGATGACACAATTTTCGGAAATGCTGGTGATGACACCATTTTGGGTGAAAATGGAAAAGACTTTATTGCTGGTGGGTTAGGCAACGACATAATTTTTGGCGGCCTTGAAAGAGATCTAATTTATGGTGAAGATGGCGATGACCTTTTGTTCGGAGGCGAGGGAGGCGATGAACTTGACGGCGGTAAAGGAACTGATGCCTTGTGGGGTGGGGGCGGCAACGACACCTATATCTTCAGGCCCGGTGACGGGCCGTTGCTGAATGGATCAGCCGAATCCGTCATCGATAACGAAGGGGAGAACACGGTTCTCTTCGAAGACGGCATCGTCAGAAATGGCGTCCAAGTTTATCGTAGCGGGGAGGATATGATCATCGGGTACGGCCCTGCCGACTTGTTGTATATCTACGAGGGGATGACGGGTGCTGTCCAGACCTTCAGCTTTTCCGATGGAGAGACCCTGGACTGGCTCCAGCTTGTCGGCAAGACCTCCTATGAGTCGATATCGATCTATACCACCCAGCCTGAGGCCCTGCTCATTGGCGGAGCCACTGGTGACGAGTTGACCGCCACGGGGGGGAACAGCATCTTCTCCGGAGGCCGGGGCAATGACCTTCTAACTGGGGAAGGAGGCAACAACACCTATCTCTACAACCTTGGGGACGGCACCGATCACATTGTGGACAGCGGGGGACAGGTCAATGGGCAGGGCATCCTCATGCCCAACCGGATTCTCTTCGGACCGGGAATTACCCCCGCTGACATCACGTTGTCGTTGGGCTCCCTGGTGATCAAGGTCGGGAATGAGCCGGGCAATGCCATACATATCGAGAACTTCGATCCTGACGATGTCTTCGGACAGCGTTCCATTGATTTATTCGAGTTTCATGACGGGAGCGTGCTTACCTATGAGCAGCTTCTTGCCCTTGGATTCGACATCGAGGGCACCCAAGGCAACGATGACATGTCCGGCACCAACGTAAACGACCGGCTGAGCGGGGGCGCGGGCAACGACAACCTCTTCGGGGGAGATGGAAACGATGTGCTGGACGGAGGCCCCGGCAACGATTACCTGGATGGCGGTTCGGGCAACGACGTCTATCGCTTC
>CAZKQY010000232.1:0-2859 GCA_964555005.1 uncultured Syntrophotalea sp.
CCATGGCCCGGGCGGCCTGGTCTGTGCCCGAACAGGTTGAAACGGTAACCAGCGGTCCGATTGCCAGTTTGGCACCGGCCGCGTTAGCGGCAGCGGCTAACAGGGGCTGTACCGCAGCCAGCCGTTGCGGATCCGCACAGAAGCGCTGTTTCATGATCGGTCCGCCATGCTCCAGCAGCGGGAAACCAAGAGTCGCAAAATCGACGAATCCCTGAGCTGTGACGACTCCTTCATCGCCAAGGACCTCTTCACTGGCCAGGACCAGATCGCCGACCCCCAGGCCGCTGTTCGGATAAGCGCCTCCGCAGCCGATGACAATGACGAGCTCGGGTTCAGTGGTCTCCAGCAGGGCGGTAATAGCCGACGCGGCGTTTATCTTACCGATACCGCTGTGCAGCAGGGCGACCTTCTGGGTGAACAGGGATCCGAGAAAAAGTTCTCTGGTGCCGCAACGACGCACCTCGCAGGGCGAGAGGGATTGGCGCAACAAGACTGTTTCCGCCGATACGGCAGCAACGATAGCGATCATGGCTTTAGGTTCTACTCCAGATGAAAGTGGCAATTATGACGGGCAGTGTAGACTGGTTTAAGAATTGTACCAGCCGGAACGGATCAGGTCGCGGCGCAAATAGGTGCCCTGTTTAAGGACTATGCCCCGATACCAGAAACGGTCGGCGCGTAAGGAGATGTCGTTGGGTGAATCAAGACGCTTGCGGCAGTCGGAGAGACTGCTGCGAAAACGGCTGTCCGGTTCGACAATAATTTCTATCAGCTTGTCGTGCAGTTCCGTCGTGACCCCTTCGATGACATACTGGATAATATCGCGCAGCTTCAAACAGTGGTGGTATTCGTCCAGGTCGCCGTCAAAGCCGGTTTCACATTCCAGGACAAAATCGTGCCAGCTCAGCAGTAGTTCTCCAAAATCCTCCTCGGCAAAACAGGCAAACTCTCCTTGTTGCAGCAAACGTTCTTTGATGGCTTGCTGCTCTCGACGGGAAAGAAAGAAGGACAGTCCTTCTTCCACCGGATACATCTCGAGCAGGTCAGCCAGTTCTTCGCAGAAACAAAGATAGTCCAGTTCGCTATCCGGCAGCTGATTCAGGGGCGCGGGCAGCAGGTGGCGGGGAAGGCAAAGGAGTGACAGGTGGTCATGCCCCAAATCCGAAGTCAGCAGCAGTTCGGGGGAAAAGGGCAGCCCATTGCGATGAAACAGATCCGTGATGCGGATATGGTTCTCGGTAAAGCAGGTCAGCATTTTCTCTTCCGAATAGAAGAGCTCCATGCCGTTGTGATTGTTGGCCAAGCCGAAGCCGACAAATCCGTCGTGTATCAGGCGCTGCAAATAGGGCGCAATGGCGGTTAATATCTCTTCGGTAGGCAGGTAGGGCGAATAGTAGAGGGTCGGATTCGGCGGCTCGTCTGTAGCGTTGCTTAGTTCCTCAGGATAGAATTCCAGAATAAAGAACGCTTCCTCTTTCAATACATTGGCAAAGGAATGAAAAATCTCCTCAATGCGAGCGGGATCAGCCATGGCGGTAAAGCGATAAGAATCCGTCGACTTTTCCAGCAGGGAAAAGTTAAAGCCTTCGTTAAGCCGGCGGCCCTTTTTTATTTCGCTGACCCAAGGGGCGATCCCCAGGGGAAAGTTGAAGTTCTTGTCGGGCAAATGCATATCCTTTCACGGGCGTTATCGATCACCTGACTGGCTATTGTCAGCTATCCTATGTGCTACAATAGTCGGAAGAGTTATAATTATGCTGTCGACGGTTAAAAGTCAACAGGCTGGGCTTTAAACAGATGGGCCGGTCAGACGATTTTACAGTTGGTTCATGGTAAGTCCGGCAGGTTCCTAGTATCTCAATACTGTAAAGACGGCAGTTATGCGTAAACCTAAGGGCCGGAGACAGCCTTATCTGTATCAAGTGAAATTTATATCTTATCAGTCCGGCGGGTTTTGCCTGTCCGAGGAGGTGACAATGAAAAAAATAGGATTACTGCTTCTTTCCACCTTGTTGTTGCTATGCTTCGCCGGGCAAGCTTTGGCTTATCTGCAAGTCGGTAGTGAGGCTCCTGATTTTAAACTTTCTGACCTTGAAGGCAACCAGGTGAGCCTGTCCGATTTTAAAGGGCAGATCATTATTTTGCAGCTCGGCACCACCTGGTGTCCTGACTGTGTTGGTCAAAGCGTCGACCTGTTGAAGATGGGTCCCATTCTCAAAGAGCAGGGCGTGGTGATGGTTGACGTCTTTATTCAAGAAACTAGCGGTAGTGTCAGTAACTTTTTGCAGGGTAAAGATTTTGTCATGCCGATGGTACCGTTGCTCGATGACGGCCAGGCTCATCGCGCTTATCAGGTTTACCTGATTCCCCGTCTCGTGATCATCGATCAGCAATTTTGCATCGTACATGATGGTCTGCGTCTCAGTGCCGAGGCTGTGCAAGAAAAGATAGCTGCTCTGCAGCCGTCGTTGGCAGAAGAAGTCTCGTCATCAACTGAAAATAGCACACCCTGTTTGCCTTCCTCGTAAACATTGCGCGCTTAAATCATTTTTATTTTTATATCGATGATCCTCTGTTGCGACATCGCAGAAAAGCCGCTTCGTTGGCAGCTCCCTTGTTATCGAGACGGCGCGCATGCGGTAAAAGCCAGAGCGTAACGCAACGTTTCCGCATACGCGCTATTGGTTTTAAAACCCAACAACACCTTTTAGATCAACTTCGCCGGTCCCGGCCGGCAGCCGGGATACTTTCTTTGCAAGGCCCAAAGAAGATGGCATCGTAAAAACTCAGGCGGCCAATTTCAGGATCGATCGGTCGCAACACTGAAATTTTCCTGCCCAACTGTCAAGGCGGGTCAGG
>CAZKQY010000233.1:0-2339 GCA_964555005.1 uncultured Syntrophotalea sp.
AATTTACCACAAAACCGAAAAAATGAAAAGTGGAAACTTGTTATTTTTTGCATGATTACAACTAGTTACAAGAGTTTTAGTTTTTACGATGCCATCATAAGTGATGGCGTCGCAAAAAGTCCGCCTTACGGCGTTACGGTGTTTTTTCAGGATCTCGACATACTAGATGTATGCCTTCGCCCCTGAAAAAATACCAAGCCTTGTAGGACAAATTTTTTGCTTAGCCATCCTATAAGTTTTTGCGAATGCATCATAAGTGTACAATCGAAAATATTACTGCCTCGGGGGGGTGAGAGGTAACAGTTTGAATTTAACGTAACGGTAGTTTTTTACATTGTTGTTGGGATCGGCATCTTCGAACTTCGGCATTTTCAATGCGGCTGACACTTCGGTATTTTCCGGAACTTTTACCTTGAAAGTGTGGCTGATCTTTCCGCCTGGCTTTTGCAGCCGCTTGTCAGGGTCGAGGCCGGCCAAGGTAGCGCCGCCCCAGCTTTTTCCGTTCAGGGAGAGCATCAGGGCCAGGGCGTCCGGTCCTTTGCGATTGTAGACGTCGTTTGTGATCTCACCTTCACCGAGGTTCGTTATTTCGATCGCGACGCTGTCGTCATCGGCTTTCAGGAGGGTAATGCCGAGGTCTTGTGGCAGAGTAAAGGCGGAATCCACCTGGTATTGTTTGCCGGGGAAGGAAACTTTGACCTCCAGTTCGGGAGACAGCTGACTAAAATTCTCCAGAACAAGGAAATACATCCCCTGGGTCTCGGAGATTTCCTGAAAATCGATGTCGTAATGCATGCGGCCTGCCGTTATGTGGTTTTCAGGCGTGTCCGGAAACCTTACCGATTGCGAATAGCGGTGCATGTAAACCGGCACCTCTTTTTTCTTTTTCTTTTTGCCGAACACGTAATCCAGAGTTGCTTTGGCCGCTCCGACCAAGCCGCGGATTTGGTCGCCGGCCATATATTCCACCGGGTTATAGTTGTTTGCTTCGTTGATCCATTGCTGAAATTTTCCCGGCTGCATAGGTTTTTTCTGGTCGAAAAAGCGTGAGTCGACAAAGGTCCAGCGGAAAACGGAAGATCGTCGTTGCCGGGCTTTTTCGAAAGCGAGCTGATACCGTTCTAGATCGGGTTTTAGCAACTTGAATTCGAAGTCGACCCGGCCTGGTTGGGTGATTTCGATGGGGTAAAGCAGAAGGTAAGAGTCTTTGCTGTCCCCTGTATAGAGTTTGATTCGCTGATGGAATAACCCCTGATTCTCGACGATTTCGGCACATACAGAGCTACCGAGCGACAGGCAGAGAAAGAATGCTGCAATCGTGATTACGTAGGCTTTTTTCATTTACATCTCCTTTGTTAATAAATAAAAGCTGACAAAGATGCTCATCCGATCCTTCGACAAGAGATAAACTTGTCCTGTCTTCTCTAATTTAGTTCTAAAAGAAAGGCTTGTTTTGCTTGCAGAAAAAATATGAAACATTAAATTATAGGTACTTTGCCGAGAAATCAAACATTTTAAGTCCCAATGGCATCACGCTGTTCAGGTTATGGTCTTTCAGGTTGATTATCGATTCGGCGAAATATTTTTGTCGATGATGCTGACCGCAATTTTGTTAAACGTTTCTCTGACCTGTTGGTCACGACTGAAACCTATTGTCTTGCCTGGGCTCTTCTCGCTAATCACGTCCACCTCTTTCTCCGCACATACTCGACCTCTCTGGCTAAATTTATGCGGGGACTTTTGACCGGTTACGTCGTCACCTTCAACTGGCGGCATCAACGCTCCGGCCATCTTTTTCAGAATCGCTATAAGTCGATTGTTTGTGATGAAGAAGAGCATTTTCTTGAATTAGTTCGCTACATCCACCTGAAACCGTTATGCGCAGGAATCGTCTCAACCCTAGAAGAACTGGACCTCTCTCCGTGGTGCACTTGCAAATTGAATTCACCCCCTTGTCCGAAAAAAATGGCAGAGGAGAGTTTTTTCGTTCCCAGCGTTTTGTCCATCGTCCGCCGCTGGAAAGTCTGCTGATTATCGAAGTGGGCGAATGAGCCTAGGAATCTAGTGCGGAATATGGCGAATGGGGATATACCCTGAAGGAAATTTCTCGATTCTTGGGGATTCACTATCCCACGGTGAGTCGAATAATCAAGGGAGTCGAAGAACAAACATCGCGCGGAAAGACCTGACCCTACTGGTGCTATATCAGTCTTGGGAAAAAAAGGTGTCAGGCTTGGGAAAAAAAGGTGTCAGGCTTGCAAGTTGGCAAGTTGATGTTATCCTTTCCCTATGCCACGTAAACCTCGAATACATTATCCCGGCGCCCTTTACCATGTCAT
>CAZKQY010000234.1:0-4068 GCA_964555005.1 uncultured Syntrophotalea sp.
GGACCTTACAAGCTTTAACACAGGCGCAGCACAGGATGCAGTTTTCGGCGTTTGTCGTAACCGAAAGGTCAACGGTAATGACGCCTGAGGGACAAACCTCCGCGCACTTTCCGCAGAGAGTGCATTGTTCGTCATCTGTCTTTGGTGCCTTGCCGCCGGATTTCGGACGCTCTTTGTAAGGCACATGGCCATCCATATCCGGGGTGTCGGCATTACCCCTCATGAGTTTTTCGGCCACCTGCCTGCCGAATTGTACCGCCCTTTTCAAATCCTTGGCATCGGGCCGACCGGCCGCTATCGGTTGCGCCAGGGTGGAAAAGGAATGTTCGCCGATAAAGGCCCCGGCAGCAACAACCTGGAACCCCTTAGCGGCGGACAAATCGCGTAGTTCGACGAGTGCATCGTCGAACTCGCGATTGCCATAGAGCGCGACCAGAACGGCAAGTATCTGGGTTGCCGTGATCTCCTGCAGACGCTGCAGGCAGAGTTCCGGCACGCGACCGGCATACACCGGGATACCGATAATCGCCACACCATCGGTTAATACGGTAGCGAATTTTGAGCTCGGCAGGGTTATGTCGTAATGGACAACCTTACTCGCTCCAAGACCTTGAGCGATGGCTTCGGCTACTTTTCTGGTCGTCCCGGTGGGAGAAAAATAGATCAGATGAACAGTTTGCATCGTAGGCACCTCCGGTTTTGCTTTCACAACACTGCCGCTTCCCTGTTATGGCCTTGCATAAGCACCAGGCTATCCCGTTCCACCTGGGCCAGGGCAGCCATATAGTCACATTTGATGCGCAGTAAAAAAAAGATTCTCCCATCCGCCGACGGCAGCAAGGTCTCGAAATTGCCCTGACCTTTCGACAGGATCACATCGGCTGAAGCATAAACATTCTGAAATTCATCGGTCGTTTCGGCAAGGATGGTTCCGGGATAGACACTGCCACTTGAAATGGTGGTGACCAGTCGATCAAGTCCTACCGTTTTGGCATCCGCCAGGGTTGCGTCGTTGATGATGGGTCTATCGCGAAGTGCGGCCACTATTTCAAGGGCGGGATATTCTCGTTGCAGTTGTTTTATGAACAACATGTCGAAAACAATCTCGCCGCAATTATCACAGAGATAGAGAAGCATCGAAGCTGTTTTTAGTGATTCTCTGAACGCTGCGAGATCGTAACGGCTAAAGGGGACGTTGCCAAGGGAGCTGAGTTCTTTTTCCAAATCCAGGAAAGAGTGGTCTATTGCACCGAAATCGATGATGTTTCCCGCCGCTGCAATCTGCAGCCCTGTTTCAAAGGGTGAAACACTGACCTCGATTTTTTCCTGAAGACTTTCTGCATAATCTAGAGACAGCAGGTTCGATTTTTGTTTAACCTCCGCATAAATATCAAAGGACGAAGACTCACCTTTTTCCTTAATAATCGCATCCGCTATACGACGCACCACATGCTGAACCAGAATAGAGGTGTTTTTGGAATCTTCCAACCCTGCTTCGGCGATCTCGACGATTCTACTTGTCTGTTCTTCATTTAAACCTGCAAAACTGCAAGCCGACAGGGCTTGATTAACAACACAGGGAAAACAGTCCGGTGCGATTCCGGCAAAGGGTTTATTTTTATTTTCAGTTACAAGCATTTTATCTCCACATGGTCATTGACATGATACGCATTCCGAAAAGAAAGTCCTCATTTCGTCTTACCAACCGACAGGGTTTAAAATATTCAAAAAATCGGCCTGACCGCAATATCTCCTATTGATTTGGAGAATAATCCGAGCTTGCAAGATGACAAACTTTTCGAACAGATCTCTTTATCAGGAAAAAGAAAAAGATAACTTTAACTTACCCTTTTGCAAACCTGTACCCCAATGCCTACCTTTCTGTCATTAAAACGGACGTTCCTCCGTGCCGGGGGCCAATCTGAATATAGCCGCGCCCGATCCTCCGGAGGTCATCAACAAAGCGTCATCCTCGGCAAAGCACATGGCCTCGCGCTGGGGCAACAGAGCGGCGACCAGCAAAGATAAAATCTGGGGCTGATGCGCCAAGCAATTGTAATTAGTGTCAGGTTTGATACATTCGCAAAACTTACAGGATGACTAAGCTATCATTATTCGCTTTGATCTTCAATGGAACACAAACCCATCAAGCGTAAGGCCAGGGCATTTTCAACGGTAGTCGTATAATTCCATGAATATAACTTCACGCTTAAT
This sequence comes from uncultured Syntrophotalea sp., assembly GCA_964555005.1. Classification (GTDB taxonomy): domain Bacteria; phylum Desulfobacterota; class Desulfuromonadia; order Desulfuromonadales; family Syntrophotaleaceae; genus Syntrophotalea_A. The sequence continues at coordinate 2,215 of CAZKQY010000234.1, forward strand.
TTGCCGGTTTCCAGGTATTTGCATTTACGCCAAAGTTCAGGATACTTGGCTCTGACGGTGTCTCTTTGAAGGAAGGTAAGAGATATTGTCTTGTTCATCTTTTTCTCCACGTCCTGGCATCGGATTAAAGCAGGGCGTCTGGCGAGACACGACCCGCCGGTTTTAATCAAAACTATTCCTCCGAATAACCCTGCTGCAATTCCAACGTAGCAACCTGCCCAAATTTCGGCTGATAGGACAAAGGTAAATCACGATCTTTAGTGGTACTGATCCACAGCGTGGGAATACCGGGATCCGCTTCCGGACTTTTACCTAACAGGTCGGTCAGATAAATCAAGCAACCGGCATCGGGCATATTTTGTACCGCCCAGTCAAAAGGCGGGCACAGGTCCGTGCTACCATGACCTGAAACTTTCAGGTCCACGGGATATTCATCCGGCGTAATAGTCTCCGTAGCGGATATCTCACAGTCGCAATAAACAACACTCACGGTAGCCGGATAACTCAACAGGATGTCGTTCAACTCTGCCTGAAACTGGGTTAACTCTCTTTGGGTAATGGAGCCGGACGTATCTATGGCCAGGACAAGAGGCTTCATTCCGTTGGAGAGAAAACTGGGCAGGTAGATCCCGTCGGCAATGTGGCGGCGGTTGGGTTGGTTCCACGAATAGTCGCTGCGGGCCGTGTGATCGATAAAGGACCGCAACATTTCGCGCCAATCAAGAATGGGATGGACCAGTTCATTCACCAGCCGTGCAAGGGAACCAGGCAACTTCCCTTGGGCTTTAGCCGCTTGCGCGGCCTGTTGTATGGCGACGGTCACTTCGGCTTCCGCCCGTTGCCTATCCGCTTTGGACAGCGGCTTGCCGTATTCGTCCTTGGCATCTTCAAAGCCGCCGCAACCGCCGGGATCACCCTCCTCAAGGTCGTCATTCCTTTCGACTTCACAATCATCATCGCCGGATCCGGCAGGTAATCGATTGTAAATCTGTTCCGCAGCCAAGTTGTGAAAGTCTTTATGATACAGGGCCTTGGGCAATATACTGAGACCGACATCTTTAAGAATGCCATTAATGGCATAATCACCGGCCATATTAAATCTACCCAGATTACGGGCGCTACGTCTAAGCGGGTGGAAATGGGCGACATGCATGACCAGATGAGCGAGGACAAAAACGATCTGATCAACCTGCAGTGAATTGATAAAATCCGGGTTATAGCGAATCTGACTTCCGTCCGTGCAGGCGGTTTTTATCTCGTCATCCTCATGCAAGCGCATGCGCAGCAGCAGGGTGGCGAAAAAGGGATGGTCCAGCACCATCCTGGCAATCGCTTTGGCCAGCTTAGAGGATTTTTTCATGACATTACCTTCTTGAATAATTGCTTCACGAAAGTGGCTGGTTCCTGCTTAGAGCAACAGATCACCATTCTCTTTGGCCCAGCTGCCGAACTCCTTGGAAGTGGACAACTGGGGCTGGGCTTGCAGAGCATCGCGCAGCCAGACGACCTGAAACTCCACAGGCAGCCGCTTCATGTAACGAAAGGCCAGGGCAGCGTTGTCTGAATTTATCTGGCGGCTCATGGCCCCGCACAGGGCATAGAGCACCGACGGCTCTTCGGGAACCTCCGATTTGTCCGGGTCGAGCATGATCGACTCGATATCCGGCAGGTCGCGATAGATCTGTAAAAAGGAAGTAAATTCAGCGGCCGCACCGAACCCCAGAGCACCGGCGAAGAAAGGCAGTTCAGCCTCGAAGGGCAGCTTGCCCATAAACCGGCCGATGCCAGCCCAAACCCGTGGGCAGGGAAAGGAATTGCCCTGCGCCTTGGGATCAAAATGATGCAGCAGATCGG
>CAZKQY010000235.1:0-1939 GCA_964555005.1 uncultured Syntrophotalea sp.
AGATTCGCCGGGAGTTAGACGCCGGTCGGGATGTGGCCTTTCTCGACTGGGGCGATCCACAAATTTTTGGCAGTTCGCGCTGGATTCGTGAGTATTTCGGCGAAGAGGAAATAGAGACTGTCGCCGGGCTGAGTTCCTTCAACGCCGCCAATGCAATCATCAATCGTGACGTCAGTGCCAACGGTGCCATCGTGCTTACCGCTCCGAAAAATTTACGGCAGAATGGGGCGTTGCTGGAGGCGGTAGCAAAAAATGGCGAAACCCTGGCGATCTTTATGGGGATTCACGATCTGCCGCAACTGGTGCCGCTGCTACAGAGCCACTATGCAGATAGCACGCCGCTGCGGTTGGTTTATGACGCCGGTATCCGCAGTCGAGAGCATCAGCTGGCTACTACCTTGGGAGAAGTTCTTGCGGTGGTTAAGGGTGAAAAAGAACGTTTTCTGGGGCTGATCTATATCGGACCTTGCCTGGCCGGTGAGTGATTCCATGTCATTGAAACGACGCTTGAACCTGGGCGATGCCGTACTGCTGATTATCGGTAATGTTGTCGGGGCCGGCATTTTCACCACCAGTGGTTTTCTGGCCGGTGAATTGCCTCACCCTTGGCTATTTCTTGGTATTTGGCTGCTCGGCGGGTTGCTGACCATTTGCGGAGCTTTGAGCTACGCCGAACTGGCCGGGATGTTTCCCATGTCTGGCGGTGACTATCAGTATCTTAAGGCGGCTTATGGTCGCTGGGCCGGTTTTATGCTCGGCTGGGTGTTGTTCTGGGTCATTAACCCCGGTTCCATTGCCGCTTTGGCCATCGGGCTGGTCAGTTATCTTTCCCTGTTTGTGCCTGGTCTTGGCGCCTTCGAGATTAAGCTGTTGGCGGTGGCGCTGATCCTGGTTTTTTCCTGGATTAACTATCGAGGCCTGCGTTTAAGCGGTACCACCCAGAATCTTTTGACCCTTGGCACGGTGCTTACCTTGCTGGTGCTTATCCTTGCCGGATTTGCTTCAGCAGGCGGCAACTGGCAGCAGCTGGCTGCCCCAGGGTTGCCCGTCGGGTCGCTGGGTAAACTGTTCGCCACACCGATGATTGCAGTGATCTTTACTTACAGCGGCTGGTTCGCCGCCGCCTATATCGGTGGCGAGATCAAAAATCCCCGGCGCAATCTGCCCCTGTCGCTGATTATTGGAACCCTCTGTGTGACCCTGATCTATCTGTTGATCAATCTGGTCTATCTTTACGCCCTGCCCATAGCACAGATGCAGGGGGCGGTTAACGTTGCCCAGGTCGCCATGACAGGTCTCTATGGCCCGGCGGTCGCCGGGTTGGTGTCGATACCGATCATGCTGGCTATTGCCGCCGGCATCAACGCCACCATCCTTACCGGAGCGCGGGTTTCCTTCGCTATGGGTGAGGACGGTTTCTTCTGGGCGCCCCTTAAGGGGGTTCATGCTGCTTATGGTACTCCGGCTTGTGCCGTGCTTTGTCAGGCCTTGCTGGCTTGCTTTCTGGTCGGGATCGGCACCTTCAACCAACTGCTCGGCTACGTGGTCTTCGTCATGTTGCTCTCCAGCATCGCCAGTGTTTTGGCGTTATTTGTTTTACGGTGGCACCGGCCGGAGCTCCACCGCCCTTATCGTACCTGGGGTTATCCCTTGGTGCCGTTATTGTTTGGTGTCGCCTATCTGTGGATTGCGGTGCAGATCGGCTGGGCAACCCCACGGACCTCTCTGCTCGGTATCTTGATTGCTTTGACCAGTTTGCCCTTTTATCTCTGGCGCCGAAGAAAAGTTCGGGGCAAGTCACCCCAGGTGGATTATCTGGGTGCCTGATGGGCTCGGCTCGCAGGGGCATGCTTGTTATTTTGAAATGGAGTCTGTAGGAATGGATTTACTGAAAAACTGCGGTTGGATGCTGCTCCTGTTGTTGAGGATGGCTGGCACC
>CAZKQY010000236.1:0-7915 GCA_964555005.1 uncultured Syntrophotalea sp.
CGGCATCAGCTGCGTCGTGCCCATGGTTCCCCATGTCGATCACACGGAGCACGATCTCGACGTACTGGTTACCGAACAGGGACTTGCCGACCTGCGCGGGCTCAGCCCGAGAGAGCGCGCTCAGCTGATCATCGACCGTTGCGCTCACCCCGATTATCAACCGATACTGCAGGACTATTTCGATCGGGCCAGCAGCTATTGTCTGGCCAACGGGTGTGGGCACGAACCGCACATACTCGAAAAGGTTTTCCGCATGCAACAGAATCTGGCCAGCAACGGAACCATGAAAGTTCCCAGCTGGGACTGACCAAAAATACTTAAGACCACGAATCCTTTATAAACAATCAGAAACCGATTCATTCGAAGCAAAGCCAACAAAAAAAACCTTGGCAAATAACTGCCAGATGAGCACAGCTCTCCGATACCGCTGAATACAAAGGGTCAGAAGCGATACCGAACCGCCAGGTAAACATTGCTATTGTTCTCAAACTGGGCAAAGAAGGTCCGGCGACAGTCACCCCAGAAAAGATTGCCCCCTGCGATCAGTGCCACTTGGTCCGTAAATTTATACTTCATCAGAGGCCTAAGATACGCATCTTTGTCACTGGGTGACAGATACGCGGACAGGGACAGTTCGAGGTTCTGATTCATCAGCAGCTTTGTTAATTGCAGCGTTATGACATGTCTGTCCCGATCCCTGACCAGTGAACCGGTCAGGTTTTCTTTGTAACGGCCGTAATCCAACATTTGTTCGACGTAATACTGCAGGCTGGCCGAAAAATCCCTGCCAATGTCCTGGGCATAACCGACCAGGTAGCGCATTTCGGAATTTCTCTCCGCCGGATCGGTACCGCTTTGGTCATCAGCGGACTGATAATAGGCTAGTTCAATATTGCCGATTCCGGGACCAACCTGGCCGCGCACACTGGCACCGTAGACATTCAGAGCGGGGAAGGTAGCCGCCCCCGACGCCGCTTGTCCAGCCGGCGTTTTCCAGAACCCCCAATACCCATACAGCGCATATTCGTAGTTATCTATATTTTTGTAAATGCGAAGTGCAATCTCATCATCCCGCAACCAGCGATCGGGCTTGTCGGAAGAAACCATTGCGTCCCGGCCAACCGATTTGCCAAGGGTATCATTCCAATGAGACAGATACTCCCCGGTGACATAGCGGTCCGCATCAAATTGCGGGGTGTAGACCACATCAACACTCACCAGTTCTGTAAAAAAGCTGCATTTCGCAGCGTCAGACGGAGCCTTGAGGTATTCCGCCTCCCGGCCGATAAAGAATGACTGCCAGTCCTTGGGAAACAGATCGTTCAGGAAAACCAGCTCTCCCGTTCCCCAGGTTAATACCTGCCGCCCGACTTTAAGATCCAGAAAATCGCTTGGCCGGGCGAAAATCCAGGCCTCGCGCGTGTCATACTCGCCCTGTTCCGTTACTCCGTCGGCCCACACATCACCCTTGTATTTGAATTCTGCCCAGTCAGTGCAGGTAAAAAGTTCCACCTGAATCCTCGCTTCCAGAACAGAGATATCCTTTTCATTGGGATCTTCCCGGGTACGACGGCCTGCTCGCAGTTCAATAAAGCCATTTATTTCAACCGGAGAAAACTGATCCAGAAAAGAATACTGTTTCACCTCAGCAGCATAAACAGGGGTTACAAAAACCGTCAGGGCAACTAACAAAAACAGGAAAAAAATACCGCCATACTGTTCGTGTATCTTATCGCATTGCATCTCTGGGGGGTCTTCTCAGATAGCGTTCGGTGAAAATCTTATCGCTGAGTCCGATGTTATACCGAATGTCGGAAGCAACCATTCTGGTTTCACTGCCGCCCTCCAGATCCCTGGCAACCGATACGGTTACCGTGGGATAAGCCACCGTTCTGCCATTTTCTTCGGCTTGTATTTCTTCCACTTGAATAGCTTCGATATCGCGATAGAGACGATTTCCATTTTTGTAAAACTCCATTCTTATCGGCACGAAGGTTTTCTGATCGATGTAGGCCAAATAGTAATCAAATTCCACTTGATCCGGCCTTTTAGGGATATTCTTGAGGATAAAATACTTATCCGTCGTTTCGACCAGCTGGTGTTTGTCCTCGGCAGGGCTGCGACCGGAAATATCTTCATATAGAAAATCCGACCCGACAAAACTGGTTCGCTTGTCACTGGCAGCAATGCGCTTAACCAGATCCAGTCCGGGAAGATACAACCATCGATCATCGTCCTCAACCAGCGCAGCCTGTTTGTGCACCATAAAAATCATTTTGCGTACATCCGCGGGGGACTGGAAAAAGGCATAATATTTCTGATCTCCGTCACCCTGTCCCACATTCAGGCGGAGCATGTTGAATTCCCTGCTTCGCGTTCGCCCCTGTTTGTCAGTAATCACCATGGCCACCTTGCCCTTACTGTCCGCTCCCTGATACAAAGCCATATGGTTAGCCTTTTTGGCGATTTCATCCGCTGTGGGCACCTGCGATGAATCTTGCGCATAGACATTGCCAACCAATAATCCCAGTAATATCGTTAAGAATCCTGTTTTCATTTCAGTCCTCCACTTACCGATTTTTCCGTCGCTTCGATAGAGCCTTTAACCAGGCAAATATCTCCTTCTTCAACCTCAACGGTTTTAAAAAACCACTTTTCCGCTACGGTCAGAATGGCCGGCAAGGCAAGCAGGGTAATGAGACCCGAACAAGACAAAATCATGAACAACATGATCCCCGTTGTCTTATAGGGTACCAACGATGCCACCAGCAAGGGCAGGAAACCGATGGCGATAACCAGTACATTCCGGCTGATGGCCCGGGCAGGCTCGCCGAACATTTTCGGCACCACTGTTTTCCAACAGCCAATTTCACGATAGGCCACACGGCTGCGTTCCAAAAAGTGGATCCCAAAGTCCACAGCCATGCCAATAGACAGAGCACTCAAAACTGCAATGGGTAAATCGTAATCTTTGCCGATAATGCCCGTGATGCCGTATATCGCCAATAACGTAATGGTCAGCGGGACCATGCACAAAAGCCCCCACAGCGGCGAGCGGAACAGAAACGACATCATGATGAGGACCACCAGAAAACTGCCGACAAACGACTTTAGAAAACCCCAGACCAGCTTGGCCTCCAGCACATGGTTGATATAATGCAGTCCCGCCCAGCGATAAGCCAAGTTCATTGGGGGCGTATGTTTTTTAAAATAGGCATCAACAGCCCTGACGGTGGCCTTGGTGTTCATGCTGTCACCGCTGGGAAACTGCATCCGAATATTGGCGTGCATGTAATTCGGATCTACCAGGTGCCAAAGATCATTCGGCCGATGGCTCTGCTGATATTGCAGGTAACATTCGGCCACCTTCTGCACCTCGTCGGGAATGCGATAGTTCTCCATCCGACCGTCGATCAGTTCCTGATTGACCTTGCGAACCACATCGGCAACCGAGGTACTTTTGCCGATCAGGCCTGCCTTTTCCAAATGCGCCTGCAAACCGGCCATGTACGCCAGAACCTCGGGTCTTTTGAACAGCTTTCTTTTTTCTTTTTCGACACCGAAATAGTTCTTCAATTCCTGCAGCGCATAATAATCTTCATCCGTCGTATCGGCCGCAATACCCTCGACATATTGCATCGCTGCATCCAGGTAGCCTTCAAGGGTTGGGTTTTTTAATGCAAGATCCGGCAACTTTTCCCCAACCATCCTGGCCAGCCGCGGGGCACCGGGGTAGTCATGGTAAATGGTCCGACTGAAACGAATCAGACCTTTATGAATCCTTTGTATTTCCTGTTGTGTTGCGACTGCATGATCTTTGCCCTCCAATACCAGATAGGCCATATAAGTGCCGCCAAAATAGCTGTTCAAGGCGATATCCGCCTGACGAATCGGGTGGCTGGTGGCAAACCGCCTGGAATAATTATCGTTGATCCGTATCTGGGTGATCCCCCAAATGGCCACCACAACCAGAACCACCAACAGCCCTACAATCGGCTTGGCATGTCGATAACTCAGGCTCCCCATAGCCCCCAGCGCTCGCGTCAGCCAGTTCAGCCTATCCCCGCGCTGGGCGGTCTGACCGAAGTTTTTGAGCTTTCTCTCGGGAATCATCATGATATAAGCCGGCACGAACATGACCGTCACCAGCCATGCAATCATCACCCCGATGCTGAGAAAACCGCCGAAAACACGCGCTGGAGGGATAGGCGCCAGAGTCAGCGACAAGAACCCGGCAGCGGTCGTCAGGGAGGTATACAGCATCGGCGCAAACAGGGTGTTCATGACCTCCTTGATGGTCTGCTTCCGGCCTTTTTCCGGCGTATAAACGTCAAAGAATTCCGAAAGGACATGCACCGAATCGACCATTGCAATAGACATCAGAAAAATCGGCAACATCGAACTCAGGATATGCACAGGAAAACCGCAGGCGATCATTAAGCCCATCGTACCGACGATGGACACCGTAGCGATGATCATCGGCAAAACGATCAGTCGCCATTTGCGGAAAAACAACAGTAGCAGTCCGAAGATCACAAGCATCGCCAGTGGCGACGCAACGGTCATCTGCGAGAACATCTCCACGCCGATCGCCCCTTCAGCCACGGGCAATCCGGTGATGTGGTATGCTTCGTCCCCACCCAGTTCAGCAATTTTATTGTTTAGCTCGGTATAGATCCGATAGCTGAGCAACTTGTCGGTCAGAGGCAGATAGATACACAGAGCCTTGCCATCCTCCGAAACCAGTTGCCCCTTGAGCAGCGGATTGGATAGGGCCTTGTCCCGGATAGCCAAAGCTTCTTCCCGGGTCTGCGGTGGCCGGGCCATGAGCCAATCGAAGCGGATCGTACCAGGACCGCCTTGGCTCATGTGATCGACCAAGGATGGTGCGATCATATCCACCTCGATGACGCCGGCTGACTGCCCGGGATGCTCCTCATCCTACCAGCGAAGGGTCTTGGCGAATTCAGTCAGCGCATATATACGCCCGAGCGTTGCCGGATTGAACACACCATCCGGGTCGCGCTCATTGATGACGCCCAGCACCACGATGTCGCTGAGATCGAAACGTTTTTTGGTCTCGTTGTGAAAAACCCGCGCCGGTTCGCTCTGCTCCAGCATGTTCTCGGGATCGGTATCGATTTCGACCATTGGGAAAAAGGCCCCGGCCGTCAGGGTCAGCAACACCAAGATTACAGTGGTTAATTTATAATATCGAACCGAATAATCAATGATCCATCGTTTAAACACATCCATCTCTATTCTCCATAAAAAACCTGTTGTTTCAGGCAGTTTTGATCACTCATCACTACCGCCCATATTCCGGACCCGGTCGATCAATCCCGCCATTCTTTCAGGTATGCTAAAAGGCCCACGACGCGGTTTTTTATGTCCGCTATGTCGCTCTCGTTCGGCCGGTTGCGGATATCTCCCAAGCGACCGTTCACATCCAGATCCTCACCGTTGTTGAACCCACCTACCACGTGCCAGGCATCCAGCACGGTGAAACGGAGGTGCTCCATAAAGGATCGCAGCCACATGGTCATAGGCAACGCCTCCCCCTTACCGATATGTGGCCCGGCAAAAGTTCCGAAACAGACCGCGAATTTGCCGTGAATGACAGGAGCCGCCGGCATAATCAGACCTTTTGCGTTGTATGCCTTCATCTTCCTTTTGACGAAATCCATCATGGTCGGCGCCGGCAGCCAATCGATAACGGGAGAGCCAATAAAAACAAGGTCATATTCATAAATATCTACGTCAATCCTCGCGTCCACTTTCGTCAAATGGGACAATACATTCTTTTCAGTCAGCGTCTCGGCAATTGCCCTGGCTACTTTTTCGGTATTTCCACCTATTGACTCGAACAGAATCAGTGCCTTCATATGCCTAGCCTTTTCTTCGAAAGATCTGCATGTAGTGATAGGGGCCAACATCCGCCCAGCCGACAGGCTTCAGATCGATGGCGCGCTCCAGTTCTTTCGGTGCAAATCGGATGTTCAAAGGCGGACCGATGGGCGTGGGCTCCTTTTTAAGTTCCACAACGGCCAGTCGTCCCTCCGGCTTTAGCAGACGTCTCACCTCTTTGTTAAAACCCCGAATTTGATCTTTTGAAAAAACATGAAACACATTGGACAGATAGATAAGATCGACAGACGATTCCTGCATCGGCGTTAGCTGAGTTATATCGGTGGTCACCGGAAAGATATTGGTCCCACTTGTCTCTTCCCTGAGGGATTCAATCGCTTCTGCCGATTGATCAAGGGCATAGATTCTTCCTGTACCGTTCAGGGCTTTAAAAAACGCTCTTGCCATATAACCGTTGCCGCAGCCGGCATCCACGATGGTCTGTCCTGAGCCAATATCCAGTTTTTCCAATATGGCCGCTCTATTCAGAAGGTTCTCCGATGAATTCCATCGGTGATGACACGTGCGCCGAAGCGGGTCCTTTGCGCAGGGTTCATGTTCTGGATGTTGCGGGGGCTTTGTTTTGCCAAAAATTCTTTCGCTCATTTTTTTCTCCACCCTAGATGTCAATTCCACGTTTGATCGTTATTTCCCTTAATTGCACATTCAGCGGCTTCTATCACTAGTCAACAGGCGACCACTCAGGGAGACAACTTCCGGTTACTCGGCGTAACGGACATAATTAAGGAGAGGATACGTCCGACAGGTAGTCTGACTCTGCCCGCAGAGACTTTTTTTTTGCCCCGTCCCACCCGTACCGGAAAAATCTGCACTGGTCTTGTCGATAACGACCATCGGACAACGCAGTATCAGGCTACTTGTCGGACGCACGGCACGATCACAACCTGCCGGTCAAAACCGGCTTTATAATTTTGGAGGAGACGAGAATATGACCAACAGAATCGAAAAAAGAGAAAGAAAGGAGGACGATAAAAAAGACAGGTCAGGCGAGAAAGGATTTGCGCCTGGCCGATTTAAGAAAGGATTTGGGCTGAATACCGAAGCGTTTTTTATAGGCGGCACTGAAATGACTGACGTTGATGTAGCCCACGGCCCAAGCCACTTGGCTTACGTTCATGTCGGCTTCTTCGAAAAGCAGCCGGGCTTTCTGCATCTGGTATTCTCTGAAAAAACCATATACGGTCGTTCCAAACAGCTCCCGGAAACCGGCGCCTAATTTGTTGAGGCTCAAGCCTACCCGCTGCGAAAGCTCCGACAGGGTTGGCGGAGAAGCCAGATCCTGCACCAATATCTCCCGCGCAGCTTGAATCCGGTCCCTTTCCCTAGGACTAAGAACCGGCCGACTACCCTGGAGATTACCCCAGAGCCCCCCTTGAGACCCCATCCAAGCTATTTGCTGCGATATGAATTCCAGGGCCTTGCCTTCCAGAAACAGGCGCTTGGGGATGCCAGGCAAGGGACCGCACAAGATCTGATATGCAAGGATCTGCACCGCCGGATCCATTTCCCCCTGGCAGAAATATCCCCTGGTCGTCCCCCCTTCCACGATGGGCTTGAAGTCGGCGGGGATGATATCCAACTCTCCCTCCAGCATAGAATGCAAAAGCTGTGGATCAATATGAATATGGAGAATTTGCATCCTTTGTTGAGCGGGGATTTCGACAAGACCTTCCGATTCCGGGAAAAAAGAGATCCCGCCCCGACCGGGGAGATTATTCACTTCAATTTTTTCGGTTGACCTGCCCAAGAGGCTGTTCCGCATATTCCCGGCCAGCACAATGCCGAAATCGATGAACGGGTTTTTCTTCTCGTACCGGAATCTGACATCCTCTTCAAGCTTGACATCCAGAAGGCTCAGCCAAAGCCCTGACCGGAGCTTTGTTTCACGCAATAATTTCAGATCCAGAGTATCTTTTATGGTAACCCCGGCAGATTGATAGCTCTGGACGGTCGAAATTTGTTCTGCACCCTCCGCAACACAATCCAT
>CAZKQY010000237.1:0-1859 GCA_964555005.1 uncultured Syntrophotalea sp.
CGTGACAATGCCCATTTGGAAAACCATCGGAGGCATTGCTGTTTTACTTATTTTTCAGAAAAAGGCTGTCAAGAACTTTTTTGCTGAATAGTTACAATAAAGTTACATAAATTAACTTAAAAGTGTGCAAGAAGAGCTAAAGCAATAGCCGGCAAAGGTCGATAAGGGGTCATAGGGCAATACTTTCATGAGGAGGAAGCTTGATGCTTGTTATGCCAAATACGGTATTGATTATTGGAGACTCTGCGGAATCTCGCAAAGTGATTGCCGGCATTATTGAATCGACCGGGATTTTTCAAAAAAAACTATATTGTGCTGATGGTCGCCGAGCCTTGCATTGGTTGCGAGATCATACGATTGATATGGTCTGTTTCAATCTTCATGAGCAAAATCGCGATGATTTGGATATTATGATCGCTGAAATGCAAGGGGAGACGGAATGGGTCGACCTGCCGGTGGTCTGCTTTGCGCAGCTTGAAGACCGCGATCTACTCATCGAAGGTCTGGAAACCGGGGCCAGTGAAGGTTTGCTTATCGATGCCGACAGTGCGGAAATTGCCGCCAGAATCCGCTGGCATTTAAAGAATCGTAAGCATATTGAGGCGCTGCATCAGGCTCAGAACCGATTGGCTCGTATGGCTATCTCCGACGGTTTAACCAGTCTCTTTAACCGGGCCTACTTCGATGCGACCATTGAACAGGAAACCGCTCGAAGTTTACGTACTAAAAAGCCCCTATCCCTGCTATTCATTGATCTCGACCACTTCAAGAATATTAACGATACTCACGGGCATCAGGTCGGTGATCGAGTGCTGGAAGAGGTTGCTCTGGTGTTGCGGGAGCAGAGCCGTTCTTCTGATACCGTCTGTCGCTATGGCGGCGAAGAATTTGCCATTATCCTGCCTGAAACCCCTCGTTCCAGCGCGCAGATGGTTGCCGAACGCATTCGACAAAAAGTCAGTACTCTTGATTGCGGGTTTACTGTGACCGCCAGTATCGGTATTAATTGTGCTGAAAGGCCGGAAGGTCTGGTTCCGCAAGTGTTGATTGCCGGTGCCGATAAGGCCCTGTATGCCGCCAAGCGCAATGGCCGTAATCGTTGCGAAATGGCCATCAAGTCAACGGTTCATTTTCCCGACTTATCCTTTGTTTATCCTTTCCAACAGGCTGCAGCGACGGCGTGATCCTTACCCTGTAAGCGGTTAAATATTCAGCTCTGGCCGGCGGGGCAACGTGTCACGTTCAGACATTTTTAGTTACTATGCTGGACGCCAGCATACGGGCCTTTTGTTGCATGTCTCGAAATTGTTCCATCATGCAGAAATTGATAATTTTTTCGATGTCGTCCCCACAGAGATTAACCAGTTCCAGGGCGGTTAAGGAACTGTTCTCTTTTTGGTTGCTGCCGCGAATAACGCGACCGACGCAGCGTACTTTCTCCAGGGTTCCTCCCGGTAAAAATAATTCCAGTTCGACCAGGCTGTTGGCGGCCAGGATTGTTTCGGTGCTAAAGCTGATACCGTAGCCACTTAGATTGACCTGAGTACGTTGAGGCGGTAACTTCTGTCTTCCGTCTCCGGCTTGCCAGAAACGAAGGTAGACCTCGGTGTTTACGCGGTGGTCCCTGCGAGCATAGTGGTTCGATTCCGAGCCAATGATGTCGAGTTGTACGCGGTTTGGATTGACTAAAACGGCTAGTTTGGCCCAGATGGTCAGGAAGGAAAGACCTTTGTCTAAAGTAATATGCCAACGGCCTTCTTTAGCCAGCCTGGCAACGGGCAGCGGGTGGGTGGGGAACTGAATTTCCAGCGAGGTCTCGGTAAGGGTTTTGATTACCCCGTCAAGGTGTAGAGACTCTT
>CAZKQY010000238.1:0-2126 GCA_964555005.1 uncultured Syntrophotalea sp.
GAGCATGCAATTCTCCTTGGCTGGGTCATGATATACTTGTTTAGGGGGAAACAATAAAAAAAAATTTGATGACGCCTTTATGCCGCCCTTACAGGGCTATTTTTGTTTTAACATCATCTACCCAGGGCGTTGCCCTGGGCTATAAATATGTCGCCCCGTTGGGGCTTCAGACAAGCCCTGAAAGGGCGAACTACCGTAGCCCAGGGCAACGCCCTGGGTAAAACGTCCCCCAACAATAATAGCCCTTCCATGAGAAGGCTTGTCAATGTCCGACGTGGCGGACCACCTTTTTTGCCTGCGAGCCCTGGCGAGCAGCCCCGTTAAGTCATGCTTCCATTCGCACTCTTTGTGGGCCTTTGCCATTAGGCCCGGTGCACTGTGGAATCCTCATATTGGAAGCTGCCACCTGAAAGACGGTCTCTATTACGTTGCGGGCAAGCAACTGGACCAGGGGCTTTATCGCAGTCTTCCGGACGGGACTTTTTCAATTATGGGCATTGCTGAGGGTTGGCGAAGGGGTTGACATAACAACATTTCCTTTTACGGCTGGGGAAATATGTTTGTGAGCGTTCGCGAGCAAAGAGATCAACACTGCATCTAACGGGCTTCTTGGTTAGAATATGGTCGGACACGAATCAGGCTGCCTTTTTAATGGCTTTTGGCTGATTGTAGAATGGATCATAGACCTCGCCCGTCACCCATAACCTGTGCAGTAGAACCGCCAACTTTCTGGCCACTGCGATGACAGCGCGTTTTTTAGCTATCTTGCCGCCATACTGAGATATTTTTTCTCCAAATCGCTTCAATTCGCAGTCAGGCCCAAAAGGTCCAAGGATATAATGTGCACAATTGACCAGCAGTTGACGCAGATAGATGTTGCCGCATTTGGTGATCCGAAGCTGCTTGTCCATTTCTCCGGATTGATCCTTGCGGGGAACCAATCCCAAGACCGGTCCAACCTCACGGCTTTTCTGGAAACGAGCGGGATCTTCCAGAGTGAGGACAAACGCCAAAGCGGTTATAGGACCAACCCCGGCCACCTGTCGCAATACTTCGGTTTCAGGGTACTTTTCCTTGCTTATATTCTCTATCTGGCGATCATACTCCTTGATTGTCTTGTTCAGCTGCTCAATTTGTGTAAGCAACGGAATCAGGGCTGGCTTCAAGGTTTCGGGGATATGGTCCTTGGCTCTTTTGGCCATTGCCTCGGCACTGGAAGCAGGGAGACGTTGGCCCATCGACTTCACCGCTCCACGAACATGATTGATCAATCCGGACCTGGTTTGAATCAACATATCTCTGGCCTTGACGATTGCCAGGTCCGCTTGAGCTGCTTCACTTCGGTGAAAGATCGGATACAGCAGCTTAGGGTCAAACCTCGCTATTCGGGCAAGGGTTTCGGCGTCACGAAAGTCTGTTTTGATCGTACTGCGCCAGATGGAAGGAAGCTTGCGAGCATTGCCCACCAGAACCTGACATCCCAGTTCTTTCAACAGACGGCTGGCCCAGGGCGAGTGGGTTCCATTTTCAAGGGCAACCAAGTTCCCGGAGTATATGGTAAAAAACTCCTTGAAGGCTTTTTTCGTTGAGGCAACTTTCAAGCTTTCCTGGACGTTGCCGGCTGAATCAAGAATACAAACAATGCTCTGCTTGTCGCCAAGGTCGACACCGAGTGTAAAGTTGAATAATGTTCTCATGGCTGGCCCTCCTTGAGTTTGCAGCAATGACTGCGTTGAACACATGAGCATGACTATACTCATAGCTCGCCAGGTGGGCCAGCCTTCTCATCCTACCTGAAAGGGCGGCATAAAATGATGCAACGCCAGCCCAAAAACAGCGATGGCCCTCTTGGATCGCTAACAAATTTAAATAGTCAACCTCAAGCAGTATACCCACGAAGCTGAAATATGTAACCCAATGACAAGGAGGAGCGTGTGCCTCACGCTTTTGCCCCGCGCAAAGCAGCCTGCCGGCGCCAGACCCAGGAAACCCACGTAGATTTGGCACTGAACCTGGACGGCACCGGCCTGACCCATATTCAGACCGGCCTGGGATTTGCCGATCACATGCTGCACCTGCTGGCCTTCTGGGCCGAGTTTGATCTTGATCTGTCCTGTACCGGGGAT
>CAZKQY010000239.1:0-8579 GCA_964555005.1 uncultured Syntrophotalea sp.
GGGGCCGTGCACCGCTGGCAGGAGTTTTTGGCCTGCCATCCGGAGGCCGGCGACAGCCTGGATATCATAGATGACCTGGTTACTGCTATGCTCGCGTACCCCGAGGGCATGTCAGCAACCCTGCTGTTCCGGGGCGCCCTGCCGTTGCTGCAGCGTGCCGCCGCAATTATTCAACAAGCCGTGGAAGGTCGGGAATCTACACAGCTGTCCTGGCTGCACCTTGAGAATCGCCCGGCCCTGCGCTGTCTGGTTCGGTTATATCAGATAACTGCCTACAGTCTGGAGGACGAAGAAGAATCGGAGCGCCTGCTTTCCCGGCTGCTCAGTCTGAATCCTGGGGATAACCACGGTCTGAGGGCGGAGGCCATGAACCTTTACCTGAAGCGCGGGCAAAACGAAGCTGCGGTAAAATTGGCGCAACGATTTCCCGATGACCTGCTGGTGGAGATCCGCTATGGTCTGGTGCTGGCTCTCTACCGACTCAATGGCGCCTCCGGTGCAAAGCCGGTCGCCGAAGCCGCCATCAGCGAATTTCCCCTGGTCGCCAAGTACCTGATTCGCAGCAGTGTTAGTTGCCCCCGGTTATCGCCCTATGGGGTGATGCATGGCGGCAAAGACCAGGCCTGGATCTATCGAGAAACTATGAGGGAGCAATGGAAGACCACCCGGGGAGCCTTGGCCTGGTTGAAAAATATACTTGCCGTTGGTGTATCTTAAAGAAGACCAAACAGGAAAAGGCCGACTCACGCCTGTTCGCTGTGCTCACTCAAGACGCAAAGGGAAACTACAAACCTTAACGATTGGTTTTGAACTTCTTAGCGTCTTGGCGGCTTTGCGTGAGATAATGGTTTTTGGCTTTAAACTCGTTCTTGCTGGCCAAGAGACAGCACCCTTGCCACTTACTCGGGGAAGCTTAAGGTGTAATGCTTAATGGACTATAAAGAGCTTCTTTCCAAATCCCTCTGTCTGGATCTTGAAACCACGCTCGCTGGTAAGATTTTCAAAATCGGCGCAGTTTGTCAGGGCAAAACTTTTGCAAAACGGGGTAAGTTCAACCTGCGCGAAGCCCTGGCGGAGCTCGACAGGTTCGGCGCGGAAGCTACCTATATTCTCGGTCACAATCTTCTAGGACACGATCTCCCTCTGCTGAAAACGGTTTTCCCTAATCTTGAGCTGCTTAAAAAGCCTGTAATCGACACTCTCTACCTGTCCCCATTGGCCTTTCCGGAGAACCCCTATCACCGACTGGTCAAAGACTATAAACTTGTCCGCCAATCGATCAATGACCCAGTGGCTGATGCGCAACTTGCTGCGTTGATTTTCGCCGACCAGTGGGAGGCCTTTGAAGAGCTTAAACAGCACGGTCCTCAGGTTATCTCTTTTTATCGCTTTTGTTTTGAAAACTCGGAAATTCAGGCAGTACGCTGGGATGGATTGAGCGAGGTTTTCAAGTGCCTGGGGGCTGAAAAGGTTGAGTTGGAAGATTCGCTGAGAATGTTCAACGAGGTTACGGTAGCGAAGGTCTGTAAAACAGCCATAAGAACCGTCGCCAAACAATACGTATGGGACCCGGCGGAGTGTGCCACCTTGGCTTATTGCGTCGCCTGGCTGAGAGTCGCCGGGCACAATTCAGTGCTGCCCCCCTGGGTGCGGCACCGATTTCCCCGCATCGTTTCAATCCTTAGTCAGTTGCGGGATATTCCCTGTAACGATCCCACTTGTGACTATTGTTGTTTGAACCACAATCCGGCAGGGCAACTGGAGCGTTATTTTGGCTTTTCCGCCTTTCGTCCCTTGCCGGCGGCGGCAGACGGTTCGAGCCTGCAAGAGGCTATTGTCCGCCATGGCATGAGTGATCGGCCACAGTTGGCTATCCTGCCAACGGGTGGGGGGAAATCTCTTTGTTTTCAGATTCCTGCTTTGGTGCGCAATTTCCGCCGGGGAACCCTGACGATTGTCGTCTCTCCCCTGCAGGCACTGATGAAGGATCAGGTCGATAACCTGGTTGCCAACACGGGAACGCCACTCGCCGCCGCTCTCTATGGGATGCTGACCCCTCCTGAGCGTGGTCAGGTCCTTGAGTCGGTGCGGATGGGTGATGTTGCGATTCTGTATGTTTCGCCCGAGCAGTTGCGTAATCGTTCGTTTCGGGAGGTTATCAGTCAGCGTGAAATCGGCTGCTGGGTTTTTGATGAGGCCCATTGCCTCTCTAAGTGGGGGCATGATTTTCGCACCGATTATCTTTATGCCGCACGCTTCATTCGAGAATTTTCCCAGGCACAAAAGGTCCCCATTCCAGCGATCGCTTGTTTTACCGCCACCGCTAAAAAGGATGTCGCGGAAGAGATCATCGACTACTTTCGGCGTGAACTGGGGCAGGAGCTTCGCCTTTTTAAAGGTGGTGTCGAGCGCAATAATCTGCACTTTGAGGTTCAGACCGTCGGTCGCGCGGAAAAGTTGGAACGGATCCATGACCTTCTCGTCGATCGCCTGGACGCGGCAGGTGCTGCTGTTGTTTACGCCGCAACCCGCAAAAGAACCGAAGAGATCAGTGAATATCTGGTTAAAAAAGGCCTCGTTTCGGAGGCCTTTCACGCAGGATTGAAAGCTTCGGATAAAAAACAGATTCAGAACGATTTTATCGCTGGCAAGCTTCAGGTGATCTGTGCCACCAATGCCTTCGGTATGGGGATCGACAAGGACAATGTTCGTCTGGTTATCCATGCTGAAATTCCCGGCTCTCTTGAGAATTATTTGCAAGAGGCCGGTCGTGCCGGTCGCGATCAACAGGATGCCGAGTGTGTCCTGCTTTATGATGAGCAGGATATCGAAACCCAGTTTAAGATGGGGGCTTTTTCCGAACTTACCTTAAACGACATCATGCAAATCCTGCGTGGGTTAAAAAAGGCGAAAAGAAACCGTAGCGGTGAAATAGTTATAACCACGGGTGAGATTCTTCGCAGTGACGACGTTGATGCCAGTTTTGATCAATCGGATAATCAGGCCGACACCAAGGTGCGCACCGCGGTTGCCTGGCTTGAACGAGCGGGCTTTGTCGAGCGAAATTATAACAACACGGGGGTTTTTCAAGGTCGCCCGATCAGCCGTAGTATCGAAGAGGCCCAAGAGAAGATTTCGGCTCTCAATTTGCCCGCATTGACCAAGCGCCGCTGGCTGGCGGTTCTGTCGGCGCTGCTGAATGCCAATCCTGATGACGGGTTGAGTGCCGATCGACTGGCTGAACTGCCGGAATTTCTCGACGAGTCTCTGCCTGATGCGGCGGGTAAAAAACAGGCGCAGCAAAGTTCTGACTCACAGCGTATTCTGCTAACCTTGAATGATATGGCCGAGGCTGGTTTGATTAAGCGGGATCTTTTGCTGACGGCCTTTGTCCGTTATAAGGTCGCCAATCACTCGTTGCTGATGTTGGAGAAGGTTTGTGATTTAGAAAAAGCCATGCTGAGACTCCTTCAGGAGGAAGAACCCGATGCAGAGGGCTGGTTGCATCTTTCTCTGCGTCGTTTAAATCAACGACTTCTCGATGATGGGTTTATCAGTATTCCCGAATTTCTTTTCTCTGTTTTCAACAGTTTGGCAAGAGATGGTCGCGGCTTGGCCGGTCAAAGGGGGAGCCTGGAATTTAAGTCTCTCGGTACGGATCGCTACGGAGTGAAACTTCATCGTGGCTGGGATGCGTTGATCAAAACGTCCGAATTGCGCTCATCTTTAGCGAGGATTCTCCTTGAAGAAATCATCGCCAAAATTCCCCAGTCGACCGCCGCCGGAGCCAATATCCTTGTCGAGTTTTCCCTGGATGACCTTGTGGCGGCCCTTAAACAGGATCTTTTTCTTTCAGGGCAGGTCAAAAACGACTTAGCTGCCATTGAAAGAGCTTTGATGTTTCTCCACGAACAGGATGTTATTGTTCTGCAGCAAGGTTTGGCGGTGTTTCGGCAGGCCATGACCATCCGGCTGTTAGAACAGAAGCGTCGCTACACCAAAGGGGATTACAGCCCCTTGGCAGATCACTACAAGGAACGAACCTTTCAGGTCCATGTTATGAATGAATATGCCCGCTTGGGCGCCGATAAGATTAAAATGGCGCTAGGGTTGGTTGCGGCCTACTTCACCATGGATAAGTGGGATTTTGTGAAACGCTTCTTTGCCGGGCGCAAAGAAATCCTGGATCGGGCGACAAGTCAGGATTCCTTCCGGCGGATCGTCGACAATCTCGAAAATCCTGTACAAATGGCTATTGTCTCTGCCTCAACAACCGAAAACATGCTGATTCTGGCAGGCCCCGGTTCAGGGAAAACCAGGGTAGTGGTGCATCGCTGTGCCTACTTGCTGCGAGTTGAACGGATCCCGGCCAAAAGTATCCTGGTCCTCTGCTTCAATCGCCAGGCCGCCGGAGAATTGCGCCGCCGGTTGTGGGATCTGGTCGGGCCCGACGCTATCGGGGTTACGGTTCAGACTTATCACGGACTTGCCATGCGATTGACTGGAACATCCTTTGCCGATCGGCTTGCGCAAGAGGGTGATGAGAATATCGATTTTGATCTACTTATAGATCAGGCTATTCGCCTGTTGCAGGGCCAGGAGGATATTCCCGGACTTGTGCAGGATGACCTGCGGGATCGATTATTGTCAGGCTATCAGCACATCCTGGTTGATGAGTATCAAGACATCGATCAGCGGCAATACGATCTCGTATCCGCCATCGCCGGTCGAACACTCAACGACGACGAAGCCAAATTGACGATTATGGCCGTCGGTGATGACGACCAGAATATCTACTCATTTCGCGGGGCCAATGTCGCTTTTATCCGACAGTTTCAGGAAGATTACCAGGCCAAATTTCATTATCTTGTCGAAAATTTTCGCTCTACCGCCAACATTATTGCGGCCGGGAATGTCCATATTTTTCAGAACCAGGATCGGATGAAGACGGGTTATCCAATTCGCATCAATAAGGGCAGAGAACGATTGGACGCTGGTGGGGCCTGGGCACATCTGGATCCTTTTACCAAAGGTCGTGTTCAGGTTCTCAAAGTGGCAGGCCGTCATGGGCAGGTCAATATCCTGGCCGCTCAACTGGAAAAACTTAAACAGCATTCTCCGGCACTGCAATGGTCTGACTGTGCGGTTCTTGCCCTGACCCATGAAGAGCTTGCCCCTATCCGTGCAGCTCTGGAATATGGCGAAATACCTGTTTTCTATTCACGGCAGGATTTGAGTTTGCCGATTGGTCGAGTCCGTGAAATCCGTCTTTATTTTGAGAAGCTTGAATCCGTAAAACATGAGCTGAAACGGGCCAGTGATCTTGTAGCGTTGTTGAAGAGTGAATTTGTCCAAAAAAATATCTGGCTCGATTTGCTTGCGGTTTGCCTGCAAGCATGGCAAGAGGAGACCGGGGATGCAGAACTTCCGGTTAAGTATGCAGTCGATTATTTATGGGAGGCTCTGGCGGAGCAAAAACGGCAACGTTTTATGGGGCACGGGGTATTTCTCAGTACCGTTCATTCTGCCAAGGGCATGGAGTTTGACCATGTTTTTGTGCTTGATGGCGGCTGGCATGCCCATAAGGGGGAGGGCGAAGAAGTACGCCGAGTCTATTATGTGGCCATGACCAGAGCCAGACAAACCCTTACACTGTTTCAACGTGATGATGACATGAACCCCTATTGTGCAGAGCTGGTGAATCAGCTTTCAGGCGATCAAATTGTTGCTTTGGCACCTGTCGTCGATAAACCTCTGCCCGCCGCCATCTTGCAGCGCCGCTATGAGACGGTCGGCCTTAAAGATATTTACCTCGACTATGCCGGGCGATTGTCCGCTGCAGACCCCGTCCATCAACGCCTTAAGAAAATCGAGGTTGGCTCTGTTGTTCAACTCAAAAACAAAGGCGAGAAGCTGGCAGTCACGACCCCATCCGGCCAGCCAATCGCCCTGTTGTCCAAGGGAGCTGGCGCTCGATGGAGTCAAAATCTGGAGCTGGTTGAAAGTTTGAAGGTTCTGGCGATGGTTGAGCGCCGGGCCGACGATTCAAAAGATTCTAACTTTTACAAGTGCCTCAAAATGGAAAACTGGGAAGTACCTGTATTGGAAATTGTTTGGGTAAAAGCGGGAGAGGAAGGTATTATTACTGACTTTCGGTCCTTCGTTCCTTTGTAAAAGCATCCAATTGGATTGAGCATATAACTTGGATTCAGTCCTTCTTCGCTTAGCCTCGCCCCTGACTTTTCAATGATCTTACTTGAGGCAGCGATAATAGCTATCTACATTGTAAACGGCTGCCAGGGGGTTGTGCCCCAGCACACGGTCCTTGACGGCCAGCACCGTGCAGGGCGCTTCGGCGTACTTGAAAAACAGGGAATCGTGGCCTACGCACAGGCCCAGCACTACGTTGAAGTCGGTTTTTTCCCGGTTGAGAACCATGGCCTGAAGGATGGGGTTGCACATGATTTCGGCGGCGTTCGGGTCAATCTGCTGGTCTTTGCCGAGGCCGATGTGTTCCTTGGGAATGCCCCCCACCTTGCAGATTGCCGAGATAACTTTAAATCCTCTGCCGGTAAAAATTTTATCTACCGTGTGGGCCTCGTTCCGCAGCCCCATGCAGAAGGCCAGGCCGAGCCGCCGGTAGCCCATCTTGCCGGCAAATTCCATGATTTCTTCCAGGCGGGTTTTGGCGCCCCGGACCTGTTGGTAACCTAGCTCCCGGTTCATGTAGCCTTCCGCTTCCTGAATGGAGGCCTGCCTGGCGAATTCGCCGACATCGGGGGCGTGGTATTGCTCAAGGCTCTTTTGTGCGAGGTCCGACATGTTTTCGGTGGGGCAGAAAGCGGGGGCTTGGCCGTCTTCCTTCCGGCAGACGCGGTCCGAGGCATCAAAGGGACAGCGGGCGCAGCTGGATGTTTGGTCGGGCATGATTAGGGGGTCCTTTCGGGTTGAGGCATCCTGTTCGGGCCTGCTCTTCCCATGTTTGGCGGTTAAAAGCTTCGGGCTTCAGCCCAAGAAGCAGAAAGTGATGATCGTTTTCACTGTAAATCCGTGAAAATGTTTGTACAAGGTAAATATGGGAAGGTTAGTGGATGCCCGGGAATGCAAGATGGTAAGCTGATGTAATCTTTTTCTCAGGCCACTAGACATGATGGTCAGGTTAAATCTTTGAAAGGTCCGGTCTTTGCGATATCTTGTCACTCCCATGTTGTACTTCATTTCGCCGATGCTACTTGTGGTTTTGCTGCTTACTGGTTTACCTGCCTCTGCTGCTGCAGAGATCAGTCCTTTCAGCAGCGATGGCTGCAGTCCCTCGATATCCGCACTATTCTCAACCTGCGTGAATTTCACTCCGACGATGACTTGGCGCCTGCAGGCTTCAAACTTCACCGGGTCAAAATCAGGACCACAGAGATAACCACGGCTCAGGTGATAGAAGCGCTCCGCATTATCCGCGATAGGGAAGGGCCGATTCTGATCCACTGCTGGCACGGCGCCGATCGCACCGGCCTGGTCAGTGCTATGTACCGCATTATCTTTCAAGGTTGGTCGAAAGGGGATGCCATCGACGAACTGATCAACGGCGGTTATGGGTATCACGCCCTGTTTTTCAGTAATATTCCGGAATTCATCACAAACGCTGATATCGAAGCGATTAGAACAGCGGTCTTGGCGCAGCCTTGAATTTATGAAGGCTTTTGCCTTGTCAGGAAGTGATGTCATTCGGGGTCTTAGAGTTCAAGAGCCAGTATAGCTGATCGTTGACCGCAAGGATTTCTTATGCGACGTTTCGCCAATTTTTATATCGTCCTGTTTATGATCGCAGCCGGTTTTTCGCTGATCGACGCACTTTGGTCGCTGTTCGTCGCACCCTTGCCGTTATTCTCCACAGTCCACAGCCTGGCCGTCTTTCTGGTGGGTGCTTTTTCGCTGGTGATCTTCTTTCTGCTGGGTATCGATCAGCGGCTGCCGAAGCGGATTTTTTTGCCGCTGACCCTGTACGCCTTCTGGTGCTTCCTGGCGCTGTGGCCGCTGCTGGGTATGATTCCCCGCGCATTTTTGGACCTGGTGGCGGCCTGCGGGCAGGTACTCATCGGCGGCGTTGCTCTGCTTACGATTCGCCGTTGTTACGGGTGCTATCTGCTGCCGGTCGTGCTATTTCAGCGGCCGCGTTTTAGCTGGCGTAACACCCTGGTTTTTTCGGCGGTCAACCTGCTTCTGCTCCCTGTGCTGCTGGTCTATTCCTTAATGGCGACGATTGGTTGCTATCTTGATCAGCAGACGGTCGGGTTCATGCGGCTGAGTCCTCTGGGCGTTTATACTTCCGAGCGCAGTTATTATCATCAGGGTAAGGTGGTGCGCCTGATGGCGATGATGCATATTGCCCGCCAGGGGTACTATCAGGAAGTGGTCGCTTCGCTGCCAGCGAAAAGAACCATCATTCTCGCCGAGGGGGTGACCGACCAGGACCGGTTGCTGGAGAGTCAGTTTCATTATGGCAGGTTGGCTAGCCTGGGTGGCCTCAGTTCACAGGAGACGATGCACATAGTAGCACCACAGGAGAAAATAGTGTGAGTGTA
>CAZKQY010000240.1:0-15359 GCA_964555005.1 uncultured Syntrophotalea sp.
TTGCTTAAATTGGGACGAGTAACTTGAACTCATAGGACACACCTCCATTGTCAGACATAATGCCTGAATTTGTGTGTCCGGGATAGTGTAGCCACTTCACAAAGAGTGAAGATAAAATCAAAAAACTGCACTAATTATTCGTCAGGCGTCGGGCAATCCCCCCCTCAGGAATCTGCCGGACTTGGCCTTCTTGACCTTCGGAACTTAGCCGGAATCGATGTACGCGACAACAAACTTGATTGGGCCAATGAAGAGGTAGGCAAAATCATCAAAACTTTAGAGGGAAAGGGTCTGCTTGAAGAACAGGCCCTGAAAGGCCTTTTGCCCTTCACCCGAATGGCAAAAAAACTGTCTGCGAATTTTGGCGGAAAAATCCTGCTTTACCTGCGCAGGTATGGGGACATGATGGTGCGAGAGGCCCTGGAACCCTTGCCGTTGCAGGGGATCAGTGAAGACCAAGCCCACCTTATTTTCACTGCCTGGCTTCAAAAGATCTCAAATATACCTGTGCTTCTTCCAACACCCGAAATCAAGGAATTCTGCGGGAAACATAAACTTAGCTCAGCGGAGCTCATCCAGACGGCTGACAATATCAATATGAAGGTTGCAATTGTGGATGAAAGGCTAACGTTGTGTACGACAGATTAACAGGATCAATGAGTGGGTCTATTCCCCCGTTATCTGTGCTTCACCGTGGGGAGAGTTTTATCACCGACCGGAAGTGATTGGCCAATCCCCTTCTCCCGCTCGAGTCAAAAAACTCCCTTGGCTTAAGGAGATAGGTTATGAGCTGGGTTGACGTAGATGTTGTCGCTAAGGCGCAAAACATAGTAGGAGGCGTCGAAGATAAACGCCTCAAAGTATTTCGCACTGAATTAAAAAACCAACACGCCCTCGCCGCAAAATTCAAGGTTTCCAGTAATAAACTGCTGGTGAAGGATGTAGTCAATCTGAATGACATGGTGACGCGCATCCTTTCCGGTATAGGCAACCGACGCATCCGAAGGCTGAGAATCTTTGGGCACGGTTCGCCCGGCACCATTCAGATGGGACCCTTTGAGGCCACGGGTCAGGGCTGGCAAGCCGTACGCCGGGCGCGAAAGCTCGCTTGGAGCGATCGCAAGAAGGTCATCCATGTAACGCTGACCCCTGACTTAAGATATGATCTTTACGAGCGCAACACTTTGGAGAAACTCAAAGACCATTTTGATTCTCGCGGCTGGGTGGAACTGCAGTCATGTCGGGTCATGGGTTTCTTGTTTGGAACTATTGTTGGGGGCCCTGGGGATGTGGTTGCGGACGGAAAAAAACTGATCGAAGGGCTATCCCGCCTCTGGAAAATACCGGTGCAGGCGAGTGATGCCAATCAGGTCGTGGGCGGAGGCTTTGAGGGCAATGTCTGGCAGGCCAAACCAGCAAAGCCGGCTGAGATAATAATACGTGCCCGACCACAATCCTCGTTTCTTAACCCTGTTTCCCGAACCCTTTTAGCTGGAAACAACCCAATAAGAGAGGCCTTGGACAGACTCAAACTGACATTTACGACAGGCACACGCTCGACTCGGGGGGATGGCCGGACTCTTGTTTCCACATATAAACCTTCAAAGGTGGGATCCTTCGCTGAACAAAGCCCAATAAACATGACGAAGAAACTAGCAACCCAAAATGCGATCAACCCCCGCCTAAAAACCCTCTATGTTCAGAGGAATCAAATAAAAACAGCCATTCCCGGCCTAAGTGGGCCATCTCCGACCGTTGTTTCGCTATCAAAAATGCCTCAGGGAACAACGTACAGTGATATCAACACGGGAAAGACTTTTCGGATCAATGCCCTGGGCAAGCATCTCTATACCGGCAGGATTAAAGACTTCACCCCTAAACATAAGTTCGACTTGGCTTCTAGTCTTCTCCGTGGTCACCATGACCCGTTGAGAAACGCCTTCGACAGTCTCAAACCCAGGCCCATGGATGGATTCCACATGTCACCGGGGACATCCTATAGTGATATGACGACCAAAAGATTTTATGTCGTAAATTCCCTGGGACGGCATGTAGAAACAGGTTCGATCAAGAATTTCATCCCCCGACCGGGATTTGACCGGGATCTTATAGCCCAACACATCCAGAATGATCCCTTAAGAGCAGCCCTCCGAAAACTGGGGGGTTAAATACAAAGCTACCCTGTGCGATATATCCGGTCTTCTAATTCTGATCCTTTTAACCGCTGTCTGCGATATACCTCCTCAACTTAACTCGGGCCGGACCTGCGTCGCTGTGCCTTGACAACAACCAAAATGCCTCAGAATAAATTAACACGTTAAACAAAACAGGAACCTGCGGACCTTCCGCAGGTGCGCCGTACTGCCACCGCCGCTTGATGGTCCCAAGAGATATAAGGCGAAAACGCCGTCAGACGAGCAGTCTTTCCTCGATTCGGAGTAATTACGATGACACTGCTGAAGATTCTTGCAGCTCTGGTGGGCTTAACTGCCACGCTTGGAGGGCTTGTAGCATTTGTCGGCGGTCTGTGGCTTGGCGCAAAGTACTTGCTGTTTGATCCCTCCGGTCCACGTCTGGTCGGCATGTCTGCAGAGGTACGGCCCGAGATCGGCTTTGTCGTCGTTTGTATTGTCGGTGGAGTAATCGCCATTTATGTGGGTACGCAACTTGGTCGATTTGCACGGGGCGACTTTGACTAAATGTTAAATGCCACGGCATCATGGACTGCACCATCTTGCAAGCTACCCAATACTCCCAATATCCATAAAGTAGTGTCCATTCGAAAGCTTTGGAAGGACACAGTGTCATTTTCAAAAGGAAAAGGGGCCGTTTCCAAATGAAAACCAATCAGGAGATGTTTTGTAAAACAGGGTCAGGTTTTACTTCGACTTTCTTGTGGCTGGTTTGCTTCAACCTCTTAAGAGCTGGTGTCCGTGAAATGTTCTATATGAATTCCCGATTGTCTCTCGGTAACCGACCGTGAATAGTGATTATGCGTCGAGAGACACTTTTTCGGGCAAACCTCAACACAATGATTACAGATGCAGCACTTGAGTCGGTCGATCTGCCAGTCCTTATTTTCTTTATCGACAGTAATGGCATAGGTCGGGCACCGTTTTCCGCACATGCCGCAAAATATACATTTATTTATGTCGTTTTCAATTTTCCCCCGGGTAATGGTCGTGTATTCCCTTTGTTTTTTGGGATACATAAGGGTAGCCGGCCCCTTGATCAGGTTCATGGTTACCGTTTTCGCCATAGTGAATATTTTCATTGTGACGGTTCCTCACCTTTCCACGCAACTAATACAAGGGTCCAGGGTAAGAATGATATTCGGCACGTCTGCCAACTCCGAGCCTTTCAGTATCTTGATCATGGCCGGAACATTACTGAAGGTTGGGACACGCACCCGGAATCTCTGCAGAAATTTTGAACCATTTCCCTTGATATAATGAATTGCCTCACCACGGGGTTGTTCGATCCGGGAATAAAATTCGCCATCGGGGGCGCCGGTCACCTTGACGTCGATCGGACCTGACGGAATTTTTCCCACGGCTTGGCGTATGAGATCAATGGAATGATAGATTTCTCGAATACGCACGCGGCAGCGGGCATGGCAATCTCCTGCGGTTTCTACTACCGGTTCCATATCCAGATATTTATAAGCGGCATAGCCTAAAGCCCGCATGTCGATAGCCAAACCGCTGGCCCTGGCCATGGGGCCTACACAGCCAAACAAATAGGCGTCATCGCGGGAAATGTAGCCCACCCCTGTTAATCTGTGTTGTACCGAATAATCATTGATAAAAACGTTACCGAGTTCTTCCAGGGCCACCTTCAAAATGGCCAATCGTTTGCTTATCTTCAGCAACGCGTCGTCAGCGATGTCCCTCCGCACGCCGCCAACCTTGCACACGCCCAGGATTACTCTTGCCCCGGTGGTTTCTTCGAATATATTAAGAATCGTTTCCCGCAACCGCAGGGCCTGCATGAACAGGCTCTCGAATCCTAAGGCATCTGCAGCAACCCCCAACCAGAAAATATGGCTGTGAATCCGGGACAACTCCGCCCAAATGGTTCGCAGATAGAGTGAGCGTTCAGGCACCTCGATAGCCATGATATCTTCAACGGCCTGGCAGTATCCCAAGCCGTGCATGAAGCTGCATAGTCCACATATTCTGTCGGCAACGAATACGAAATCGACAAAATCCCTGTTTTCAATCAGTCGTTCAAGCCCACGGTGGACGTAACTGATGGAAGGGATAGCATCAATTATTCTTTCGTCCTCCATCACCAGATCGAAATGAAATGGCTCGGGAAGTACCGGGTGTTGCGGGCCAAGAGGTATGATGTTTCTGTGCGCCATGGGGTGCTACTCCTTTAATCTTCTTGAGCTCGGGATACTTTCTTGGCGGTGCCCGGCTCACTCACTGATACCTTCACCTTCGGCTTTGGTGGTTCCGGCAACTTGACATTGCCGATGCTGAACGGTGTCTTGATGGCTGTCTGGTAAAGCAGCCCCTTGTAATCAATGGAAATGTTCGTTATGGCAAGACCGAAGAGATCATGTATTTCATTTTCATACAGAAATGCATTCGGATAGATCACACTGATACTGGGCACCTTTTCTTCCGGTGCAACGGTAAACCGCAGATTTTTAAGTCGATACTCCCTGTCGAAAGAATAGGTAAACTCATAAGCCTCTGACAGAGTCGTGCATCCGATCTGCACCAACCGGTATCCTTCTGAAAAAAGTTCGGCCACGATGCCAACCAGATCACTCTTATCTACGGGTACGATTTCCTGGGGTTTGTTCACGGTCACACTCCTTGTTTGGCGCTTACGCTCCAGCTCTACTTCGTCGAGCCTTCTTTTGCTGCTCATATTTCTCGTCGAGGATGACGCGCGCCTTGAGCAATCCGTCGATGATCGCTTCCGGCCTGGCGGCGCATCCCGGCACATACACGTCCACCGGCAGTACCTTATCAATACCGCCCAGCACATTGTAGCAGTCCTGAAAGACACAGCCGGATGTTGCACAGATCCCCACGGCGACGACAACCTTGGGGTTAGGCATCTGATCATAAAGATTCTGCAGTACCTGCCTGCTCTTCACATTGACCGATCCGGTAACCATCAGAATATCAGCATGCTTCGGATTGCCGGTATTGATGATGCCGAAGCGTTCAAGATCGTACAGCGGGGAAAAACTGACGATCACCTCAATGTCACAACCATTGCAACTGGTTGCGTTGTAGTGAAGCACCCACGGTGAACGTTTAAACCAACCCATAGTTCCCACTCCGTCTCGTTATTTCAACAGGCTGAGCACGATGATATTTGACACTCCGGCCACGGCAGTAAACAACCACGCACTCAGAAAGGTAAGTTGCCACTTGAAGCGGCCATAATTCATGTCGATAAAAATCTCGAAAAAAAAGGTCGCCATAGTTATGCCGAAGGCCAGCCAAGGGTTGAACGCAAAGAAGAGGTAGACCATGCCGAGCAGCAACACGGTTTCATACCAATGCGCAATCTCGATGAGGGCTAACGTAGGCCCGGAATATTCGGTGGTAATTCCGCTGACTATTTCCTGATGAGCATCACGGGACATGGACAGATCAAAGGGCGATTTTCTGAATTTGATGGTTAGAATAAACAGGAAACCAGCAAAAACCCCGGGCAGAAAGAGGATTAGCGGCGCAGAATGTTGGGCAATCGTCCCCACGTGAAAGCTACCCGTCACCTGGTACATGCCAACCGCCACGAGGATGACCATCGGCTCATAGGCAACCATTTGAATGATTTCACGCTCTGCACCGATGTGGCTGTAAGGCGAGGCAACGCAGAACCCCCCTAATACGAAAAATGTTCCGGCCAGCGCCAATCCAAAAATGGTCAGCAAGATGCTGGCACCGGCAAAGAAAAGAGCACCGGAAAATATGGTGAAGAGGAGAAACAGTACGATGGGGAAATCTTGAAATCTGTTGACGATGATTCGCTCTTTGCGCAACAGTTTGAAAATATCGAAAAAGGGCTGCAGAATTGGTGGACCATAACGCCCCTGCAGGCGTGCACTCATTTTCCGGTCGATCCCGGCCAACAATCCACCCACCAGTGGTGCGATCAGGGTGAACGCCAGCATCCGTTCGAGGATACTCAATGATTTGATAACTGCATAGATACTGTTCATAGAACCGCCACACCGAACATGATGAAGATCAAGGTCAAAGAAATAAAAATTCCGATATTGTACAGCCGTTCTTCGCCAAAATATTTAGTCAGGTAATAATTTTTGAGCACTATTGGTTGGGTCGAAGCCATGGCACCTTCAAAAGAGACATTATCGATATTCCCGCCGCCGAGATAAGTGCCAACCCGCTTGTAATTCTTGTTAATGAAAGCATAGTAGAAGAGACCGAGGGGAAGGATGATCAACAGACCTATCATGATAATGAACACTACCAGTATATTAAAGGTGTCGATCAGCGGCGTTTTCCCGAACATCTCCTGGAGATAAGGATTAATGAGTTGGGAGGAGATGAACGGAAAGGAAAGGCAGACCCCCACGGTAGCCACGGCCAAGAGGCTAAGGGTAGTCCATTCCCAACGACTTACCCGATGTTCCACAACTTCGGTTACACCATGTCTGATGGAGATAATCTTGCCCATCCACTTGGTCCAGAAGAAGACCGTAGCGGCGCTGCCATATGCCAGAATGACCGCCATGATCGGATTACTCTCGACAAATGCCGTGAGGGTGACAAACTTGCTGATGACCATTCCGAAGGGAGCCAGGAACATTCCGGCCATACCGATCATCATGATCGCGGTCAACTTGGGCAGACGCATGATAAGGTAGTCCATATCCTCAATGTCGCGGCTGTCCAGTTTGTATTCGATAATACCCACACAGAGAAAGAGAAGTGATTTAGCCACTGCATGAAAGATTATCAGCAACAGCGCGGACCAAACCCCCGCATAGGTATTCAGCCCCGCACAGGCGACGATCAGGCCAAGGTTGGAGATAGTGGAATAGGCAAGCACCTTTTTGGCGTTGCTCTGGGAAATAGCAATCAGTGAGGCAACGAGAAAACTCACTCCGCCGATGAGGGTCAGCATCTTGGCGGCAACTGTGTTCTCCATAATTGGAGCGACCCGCAGAATGAGGTAGACCCCCGCGTTGACCATTGTGCTCGAATGAAGCAGCGCAGATACCGGAGTGGGAGCGACCATTGCGCCGGTCAGCCAAGAACAGAACGGAAACTGTGCCGATTTCACCAGGCCGGCAAAAGCGAAGCAAACAGCCGGAATAAGGGCAATTCCCTTACCCAAAGGTTGCAACCTGTCGAGTTCCATTATGCCGGAGGACAAATAAAGGTAGACAAGTCCGGCAGCAAATACAGCACCGCCAAGCAGATTCATGTTCAGCGCCAGGAAGGCGCTATCCTGAGACGACTGGTCGTCCTTGTAGCCAATCAACAGAAATGAGCAGACCGTGGTAATTTCCCAGAAAAAGTAGAGCCACTTGAGATTATTGGCAAAGATGATCCCGAACATGGCAGAGAGAAACAGGTACATGAGGAAGAAGAAATATTTGCGCCGGTCTTTAACTTCCTTGTAGTGCTCATGATATTCAGGGATGTAACCGATGGAGTAGAGGCAGATGACACTGCCGGTAATGCCGACAATCAACGCCATGATGATGGAGAACTTGTCCACGAACAAGCTGTGTTCAACCTGTATCCCGCTGCCGGAGGCAAATTCGAAGGTCAACATAATAAGAGACTGGATGCTGACCAGCAGTATCGGCAGGTATCTTTTTGACCTGACGGATAGGTACACAATGTAGGCGGAGATCAGGAGTTCAACGACAAGCATGCCGTTATCAATGAACGGGCTTTCAAAACGAAAATAGGCCGGGCCTGTCTTCTGTTCGGCGACAAAAAGATAGATTGTTGCGGCACACAGGATTACATTGCCGCAAACCCCGATAATTTTGTTGATGATGAGACCACGTGGCAGGAACAATACCAGAATGGACATTGCCAGAGGGAGCAAGATTAAAAAAAGCAATGTGTTCATCGCACCAACCTCATTTTCTCTTTTTCCAGAAGGAAACCCACTAACAACTTTCAGGGAACTAAATCATTTTTAACTTTAAAAACAATCTTTTGGTCGTATTATGCTACTGCATTCATGGGTATTGCAAACAGCAAAACGTCAATAAATAGAAATAATTATCGGGTAGTTAAAGCAAGGTGATTTTCAAGTGCATGAGTTGTCCATAGTCCAGAGTGTCGTGGAAATATGTGAAAGCGCTGCCGCCGGCAAGCGGGTGCTCGCGGTAGTTCTGGAGATCGGCGCGCTCAGTAATGTCATGCCTGATTCGATTGAATTCTGCTTCGAGGCTTGCACCAAAGAAACGCTGCTAGATGGAGCATGTCTGGTCATTGATCACATTCCAGGCAAGGTGCACTGCCGGAACTGCGCTGCCGAATTTACGGTAAAGACCTATTATGAAAAATGTCCCACCTGCGGTGGATACAAGGTTGATATCCTTTCCGGCAAGGAACTGAGGGTAAAAGAACTGGAGGTTGAATAAATTATGTGTATAGCATGCGGTTGCGGTCCGGAAGAAAACCATACTCACGAGCATGATCATCATAACCAGAATGGTGTTTCTTCAAAAACGATCAGCGTGGAAACCGGCGTCCTGACAAAGAATAACAGGCTCGCGGCCGAAAACCGAAAGCTTTTCGAACAAAAAGGAGTTTTCGTCCTCAATCTTGTCAGCTCTCCCGGCTCCGGGAAAACGACGATTCTCGAAAGAACCCTGCGTGACCTGAACGAAAAACTCCGTTTCGCCGTTATCGAGGGGGACCAGCAGACCGATAACGATGCCGTCCGCATCGCGGCGACCGGTGTCCCGGTGAAACAGGTGAATACCGGAGCCGGTTGCCACCTCGATGCGCATATGGTTGGCCATGCCATCGACCATTTCGACATGGATAATCTGGATATCCTGATGATCGAAAATGTCGGCAATCTGGTCTGCCCGGCCTCTTTCGATCTGGGTGAAAACCACAAAGTCTTGGTCCTGAGCGTTACCGAAGGGGAGGATAAACCTCTCAAATATCCGAGCATGTTTCACCATGCGGACGTCATGCTTCTCAATAAGATCGACCTGCTCCCGCATCTCGATTTTGACGCTGAAAAATGCAAGGAATTTGCACGACGGGTCAATCCCGAGATCCGTATATTTGATGTATCCAGCAAAACCGGCGAGGGGATGGATGCCTGGTATGAGTGGCTTGCGGCAAGTACGGAAAAACAGTCATCCGGCGGAGTATAGCCATCGTCAATAGAATCAAAATTACCCTAGAGGGAGTAGTTCAGGGAGTCGGCTTCCGTCCCTTCATATACCGTCTGGCAAACGATCACCGTTTGACCGGATGGGTGATGAACACCCCCTCCGGCGTGATTCTGGAGGTACAGGGGCCGGCGAAAACCGTAGACGTTTTCCGCCGCAAGATACCGGAACTGGCGCCGCCTCTGGCGGTGATCAGCCTGCTCCGGTTCGAGGAAACCGCTCCGACTGAAGAGAGCGGCTTTGTCATCAGAAAGAGCGGGGGCAGCGGAAACGAGATACAGATCGCCCCTGACTGCGATGTCTGTGCCGATTGTCTGGATGAACTTTTCAATCCAAATGACAGACGTTTCCGGTATCCATTTATCAACTGCACCAATTGCGGACCCCGATATACCATCATCAAAGGTGTCCCCTATGACCGGGCATATACCACCATGGCCGGTTTCGTCATGTGCGACAACTGCAGGGCCGAATACCAAGATCCGGCTCATCGCAGATTTCATGCCCAGCCCAATGCCTGCCCGGTCTGCGGTCCATCGCTGACGCTTCTCGATTGCCGGGGAAAAAAGACCGCTGCTGACCCGCTGGATAGGGCGATCAACCTGCTCGGGGAAGGGAGGATTCTTGCCCTGAAAGGACTGGGGGGCTATCACCTTGCGGTCGACGCCTGCAACGAAGAAGCGGTGCGGGAACTGAGAAGACGGAAAAAACGCGATGAAAAGCCTTTTGCCATCATGTCGCCGGACCTGGCCGCAATTGCGGAGTATGCCTTCTTTGACGACACGGAAAAGAAACTGCTCAGCGGACCCGAACGCCCGATAGTGCTGCTCGGCAAGCGGGCAGGGAACCGGGTTGCCTCCCTCGTGGCGCCGACCAACGGTTATTTTGGCGTCATGCTGCCTTACACGCCACTGCACCACCTTCTGCTACGGGACAATTTCACAGCCCTGGTGATGACCAGCGGCAACCTGTCGGATGAACCGATTTCCGTCACGAATGAAGAAGCTCTGGCGCGTCTGCCGGATATCGCCGATTTCTTTCTGACCCATGACCGCGAAATCCATACTCGAACCGATGATTCGGTTACCAGAGTTTTTCGCGGAAAGCCGATTTTCCTTCGACGCTCAAGGGGTTATGTTCCGGCTAGCATCAAACTGCCCGAAATCCACAAGAGTGTTCTCGCCGTGGGCGCCGAATTAAAGAGTGTGATCTGCCTGACCAGAGGAAACAAGGCCTTTCTCAGCCAGCACATCGGTGATCTGCAAAACGCCGCAACCCTTCGGACCATGGAAGAGACGGTGACCCATCTGGAGCGAGTCCTGAAAATAGAGCCGGAGGTTGTCGCCTACGACCTCCACCCCGATTATCTCTCCACAGCCTATGCCCTTGGCATCAACGGCCTGCCGAAGATAGGGGTGCAGCACCATCACGCCCATCTGGCCTCGTGCATGGCGGAAAACGGACTGGAAGGAGAAACCATCGGGGTTATCTTCGACGGTACCGGATACGGTTCTGACGGAACCATCTGGGGCGGGGAGTTCCTGGTCGGATGATACACCGGATTTGAAAGAAAGGGGCATTTCCGGGCGCTGCCTCTGCCCGGCGGTGACGCAGCAATAAGGGAACCTTACCGTATGGCCCTTTCCTACCTGTACGCGGAATTCGGCGCTGAACTCTTCGATCTACCCCTGTCCTGCGTGACACAGGTTCCCGCAGGTGAAGCTAAGCTATTTCTGAAGATGCTCGAACGAAGAATAAATTCTCCCCTGACTTCCAGCTGCGGCAGGTTGTTCGATGCCGTTGCCGCGCTCATCGGGCTCCGCCAAAAGGTGTCCTACGAAGGTCAGGCGACCATAGAATTGGAAGCTTTGGCCGAATTGGCTGTGGGTGACGATGTCTATCCCTTTGACATTGTAGTCGAGGAACAAAGGTACCTGTCCGATTTCGGCCCGATGATCCGCTCCATAGTCAGGGACATGGCTTGCGAAAGGCCAGCAGCGGAAATCGCCCGATGTTTCCACAATACGGTAGCGGCAGTGGTAGCGATTATCTGCGGCCGGATCCGCACCGATACCGGGTTAGATCGTGTCGCTTTATCTGGCGGGGTATTTCAGAATAAATTACTGAACGAGAGTGTCGCGGCCCATTTGTCGGAGAAGGATTTTCAAGTATTTACCCAGTGCCTTGCCCCTCCCAATGATGGGGGAATTGCCCTGGGACAGGCAGTTATCGCGGGAAGGAGCTTTCAATGTGTTTAGCCGTACCCATGAAGGTCGTAAGCATCCATAACGATATGGCGATCGCCGAGACTGACGGAGTCAGGCTAGAAGCGAGCCTGATGATGCTCGGCGAAAAAATCAAGGTGGGAGATTATGTTCTGGTCCATGCCGGGTTCGCCATCAGCAGACTGAATGAAGAAGCGGCCCTGGAGACGATTGCGCTCATGAGGGAGTGCCTTAGACTGGGCCAGGAAACGGCATGATTAATCTGGATGAATTCCGCAACCGGGAGATTGTCCAAGGGCTGGCCGCCAGGATAAGAGAACGGGTCTCGGGCAGATCAGAGACCATGACATTCATGGAGGTCTGCGGCACCCACACCATGGCCATTTACCAGTACGGGATACGCAGCCTCCTGCCTCCGCAGGTCAGACTGATCTCCGGTCCCGGTTGTCCGGTCTGCGTGACGCCGGCAGGTTATATCAACCACTCCGTCGCCTTTGCCCGAATGCCTGCAACCATCATCGCGACCTTCGGCGATATGCTGCGCGTTCCCGGTTCCACGTCAAACCTGATGCAGGAACGCGCACGGGGTGCCGATGTCCGAATCGTTTACTCGCCCCTCGACGCCCTGAACCTTGCGGCGAAAAATCCCGCAAAAAAGGTGATTTTCCTCGGCGTCGGTTTCGAAACCACCGCCCCGGCCATCGCGGGGAGCATCATAAACGCCGCTTCACGGGGCCTGAACAATTTCTTTGTGCTTACGGCCCACAAGACCATGCCCATTCCCATGCAGGTCCTTTCCTCGGACCCCGAACTGGGTATTGACGGATATATCTGCCCGGCCCACGTGAGCGCCATCATCGGTGCCAATGCCTACCGTTTTCTTGCAGAAGAGCACGGCATGCCCTGCGTGGTAACCGGATTCGAACCGGCCGATGTCATGCACGGTGTGGAAATGCTGGTCCGTCAGGTTGTGGAAGAACGGAGCGAGGTGGAGATACAGTACAGCCGATTTGTCACAGGGGAAGGCAACCTGAAGGCACAGTCGCTACTAAAACAAGTCTTCACGCCAGTGGATGCCGTATGGCGCGGTATCGGCATTATCCCGCAAAGCGGACTGGAAATTGCGGACCGGTATGCTGCCTTCGATGCGGCCAGGGTTATTCCGGTGGAGGTTGAGGAATCAATAGAGCCGGCCGGATGCCAGTGCGGCGAAGTCCTGAAAGGCAAGGTAGCCCCCTTCGACTGCCCCCTTTTCGCAAAGGTCTGTACCCCCGAATCACCGGTCGGCGCCTGCATGGTCTCGTCGGAGGGGAGCTGCGCGGCGGCATACAAATATGGACAGATTGACTGAAAACAACAGGAGCGTGCCTTGGACAAAGATCTGATACTTCTCGGTCACGGCAGCGGCGGAAAGCTCTCCCATCAGCTGCTCGATGAGCTTATAATCCCTACCCTTTCCAGGATCTCCGTGGCAGGTCAGAATGACGCCGCCGTGCTGTTTCATAAGGGCGAGCGGCTCGCGTTCACCACGGATTCCTACGTAATTGATCCGATATTTTTCCCCGGCGGCAATATTGGCGATCTGGCCATAAACGGCACCGTCAATGACCTGGCAATGGTCGGAGCACAGCCTCTCGCCATTAGCGTCGGCCTTATCCTCGAAGAAGGTTTCAGCAAAAAAGAACTCGAACAGATTCTACTTTCCATGCGCGAAGCCGCAGACCAGGCGGGAGTCTCCATCGTGACCGGCGATACCAAGGTGGTCCCCCGGGGCAAAGCTGACAAGATCTTTATCAACACCTCCGGCATCGGCATATTCCGCCATGCGCTGAACATAAGCGGCGTCAACGCAAAAGTCGGGGACAAGATTCTCATCAACGGCACCATCGGCGATCATGGTATAGCGGTTATGGCTAAGCGGGAAGGGCTGGATCTTGATACGGATATCACAAGCGACAGCGCGCCGTTGAACACCTTGGTTTCGGAATTGCTGGAAGAGGCGGGCGAATCGATACACGTTCTTCGCGACCCTACCCGTGGAGGAGTGGCGACTACCTTAAAAGAGATTGCGCTACAATCCGAAGTCACCTTGACCCTCATCGAAGATACCCTGCCCCTCAAAGGGCCGGTTAAAGGGGTCTGCGCGGTCCTTGGACTCGATCCCCTCTATGTAGCAAACGAAGGAAAACTTTTAGTATTCGTCGCACCGGAGGCAGCGGAACGCGTACTTAAACGCATGAAACGAAACCCCCTGGGAAATGAGGCGTCGATTATCGGCGAGGTAACGGAAGCCGGCGGCGGCCGGGTGCGGATGGAGACCCTGACCGGCGGCATGCGGGCGGTGGAGATGTTGTCCGGAGAACAGCTGCCCCGTATCTGCTGATCCTGCAAAATACGCGACACATTACCCCTATGGGCGGTTTGAACCGGATATAAAGAAAGCGGAGCCATTTCTGACCCCGCTTCTTGTGACTTGTCGAAATACTTTACACTATGCTTGTTTGCGCTTCCAGCCAAACCAACCAAGGCCTAAGAGGCCGCTGCCCAAAAGGAGGATGGTTGAAGGCTCGGGGACGGGATTAGTTGGAGGATCGACGGGGGGCAGTATTTCGATCGCTGTTCCTTCAATACCTACGGTGAACCCATTCCAATATTCGTTACTGAGACTCTGCCAAGTAACCGTATCAAATGCCCCTGTGAACCGCAAAGTCCCATGTGGCTCGCCGGTACCTAATAATTGGTATTCAAAGGTCCCGTCACCAAGATCGACAACATTCTTATATGAGGTGCCACAACCCCAATAACCACAAGAATTACCGTCGGTAGCATTTCCAAAGCTCAATATTTCAAAATCCTGGTCAAAAGAGTAACCATTCCCGTTGAGACTTACGTAGGAAAACACCGGATTAGCTATTGCTTCTGAAAATGTTAGTGTTTGGGTGCCAGCATACCGCAAACCAATAATGTCTGTCCCTGTTGGAATATTTTCTACAAAAGTGCTTGTGTAAGGGGATGTTGCTGCATCACGCACCCCACTCCTGGTAGCCCAGTAATCCGTGCTCGGAGTGTCCTGAAAAAACCCAACCCCTAGTGGATTATTGTATGTAACATCGACAGTAGCGGTGGACGTTGTAATTGTTCCATAACCCGTGAAGCCATTCATGGAATCACTACTCGTCCAGTCTGTCCAACTGATCGTTGCAGCACTGGCAGCGAATCCCATAAAGAAAAGTGTGAGCACTACAAATGCTTGAAAAATCATGAGCGTTGTTGTTTTTACCATTGTAATTCCAGCTCCTTTATTTGGGGCCCAGGTGTTTATTATAAAGTTACACATCAAGTTTTCATTCTGCATTAAATAGACCAATGTATTTAAGTTAGCATTTCCAATAGCTTGCCAATTTATAACAATAAAAGTCATATTTTATGTAAGCTTCCCCGACACAAAAAAACAGGTAGCTGGGGATATTGTTGCTTTAGTACTCTATTGGCGCGCCCTTTGGCCTGGATATCGGGTTCGGCCGCAAGAAAAGTAACTTGAATCAGGCTTAATAAATGGGTCATTCCCTTTGCTTAGAACT
Source organism: uncultured Syntrophotalea sp. (assembly GCA_964555005.1). GTDB lineage: Bacteria > Desulfobacterota > Desulfuromonadia > Desulfuromonadales > Syntrophotaleaceae > Syntrophotalea_A. The sequence continues at coordinate 15,180 of CAZKQY010000240.1, forward strand.
CTGGGGATGGCTTAAATTACGCAGACATCCTACTCAGTTAAACGACCACCCAACGTCCCACCCCTTACCATCACCCATCCCGCAACCGCAATTCCAGCTTCTCCAACACCAACATCCGATCCCGCAATTCAGCGGCTTTTTCAAAATCCAGTTCCCCGGCGGCCTGCAGCATTTCGGTCT
>CAZKQY010000241.1:0-3288 GCA_964555005.1 uncultured Syntrophotalea sp.
CGTGACAATGCCCATTTGGAAAACCATCGGAGGCATTGCTGTTTTACTTATTTTTCAGAAAAAGGCTGTCAAGAACTTTTTTGCTGAATAGTTACAAATTTTTCGCTATTGAAAGGTAAATTGTGTTGGATTTGCATTTTTGTTTTAATTGAAAATGATTGTCATTTAGGAGCTCGCGATGAAAATTCAGGCAAAAATCACAGGTATGTGCATCGTTCTGGTACTATCGACAGCCTTGTCCATCGTCGGTATCACCCTTTATCAGAAGAATGTGATAGAGAACAAGGTTGATACGATCATCTCCGCCCAAGGCCGAGATGAAACAGGCAAGGCTGCTCAGAATGTTTATTTGATGTGTCAGGCCATGTATGAATCGGTCAGCCAGACGGTGGCCAACAACCTGCGGGTGGCCGAAGAGGTTATGGCCGGTATCGGGCCGGTTTCCTTTGCCGAGGAGACGGTTGCCTGGCAGGTGGTTAATCAATATACGAAACAGAAAACTAGCCAGGTGTTGCCGAAGATGCTGGTCGGTGAGCAGTGGTTGGGACAGGTTAGCAAGGGCACTTCTCCCAGTCCGTTGGTCGATAAGGTTAAGGAGTTGGTCGGTGGAACCTGTACCATTTTTCAGCGCATGAACGCCAACGGTGACATGCTGCGGGTTGCGACCAACGTGCAAAAGCTCGATGGCCAGCGGGCCATCGGTACCTATATCCCCCGCACCAACCCCGACGGCCAGCCCAATCCGGTGATCAGTTCGGTGCTGCGCGGCGAAACCTTTTATGGCCGCGCCTTTGTGGTTAACGCCTGGTATATCACCGCCTATCAGCCGATTTGGGATGTTGCCCATGAGCAGGTGGTCGGTATTCTTTATTTCGGCGAGAAACAAGAAAATGTCGACAGCCTGCGTAAGGGCATCATGGACACGGTGGTCGGTAAGACCGGCTATGTGTTCGTGCTTGGAGGCAAGGGTAACCAGAAGGGGAACTTTCTGATTTCCCAGGGCGGCACGCTGGACGGTAAGCCGATGTATGATGCTCAGGATACAGAGGGCCATCCTTTTGTGCGCAGCATAGTGGATAAGGCTCTTGCTATGGAACAGTCCAGCGGTACTATTCCCCTCGTATTTGAAAAGTATTCCTGGCAAAACGACGGGGAAAACGCGCCACGTAAAAAACTTGTCGCTGTTACCTATTTTGCCCCCTGGGACTGGATTATTTGCGCATCACTCTATGAGGATGATCTGCAGGCCACTCGCGACCAGGTTGCTGGTGGCTTGAACGATATGATTCGTTGGGTGGTGTTGTTGGCCGCCCTGGTGGTGACTGTTGCAGCTGCCTGTGGATTTTTGCTGGCGCGGGGGATCAGTAAACCGTTAAAATTGGCGGTGGAGATGATCGTCGATCTGGAACGGGGTCAGCTCGACCGGCGGTTGAATTTGCAGCGCAAAGATGAGATCGGTCAGATCGCCACCACCATGGATGCCTTTGCCGACAATTTGCAGAGCGAGATTCTGGCAGCCTTTGACAAGTTGGCGGCCGGGGACTTTACCTTTGAAGCTAAGGGGCTGATTGCTGCTCCTCTGGCCCGGGCCAACCGTAGCCTGCAGGAGGTTGTCACTCGAGTTCAGTCCGCCGCCCGGGAGATCGCCAGCGCTGCCTCTCAAGTCTCTGATTCCAGTCAGGATCTGTCACAGGGGGCGACTGAATCGGCAGCTTCTCTGGAACAGATTTCTGCTTCCATGACTGAACTGGCGGCCCAGACCAAACATAATGCCGAAAATGCTAACCAGGCCAACCAGCTCTCGGGCAAGACCAAGACTGCTGCCGTTGAGGGGCGGCAGTTGATGAACGGTATGGTGCAGGCGATGAGCGAGATTGACCAGGCTAGCGGTGATATTTCCAAGATCAATAAGGTGATCGATGAAATCGCTTTTCAAACCAATCTATTGGCTCTCAATGCTGCCGTTGAGGCGGCTCGTGCCGGGCAGTACGGTAAAGGTTTTGCGGTGGTCGCCGAGGAGGTCAGAAATCTGGCGGGGCGCAGCTCTAAAGCCGCCAGAGAGACGGCTGAATTGATCGAAAATGCTATGAACAAGACTCGCAACGGCAGCGCGCTTGCCGGCCAGACTTCTACCGCCCTGGAGGGTATCGTGTCTGGGGCCACCCAGGCGACGGAGCTGATCGGCGAAATCGCTGCAGCTAGCAGCGAGCAGTCGGCGGGCATCGGTCAGGTGCATCAAGGGCTGGGACAGATCGATCAGGTCACCCAGCGCAATACCGCCAACGCCGAGGAGAGTGCTGCGGCCTCCGAGGAGCTGTCCAGCCAAGCGGAACAGTTGTTGCGGATGCTGCAGCAGTTTAAGGTTGGGCAGCAAGCAACCGTTTCTTCTTCTGCCAAGGCTTTGCCTGCGCCGGAAAGGTTCGATCTTTAGGGCCCACAGAGAAACTGTTTTAAAGAGATTTTCTTCAAGACCAAGGGGGCTTCATTCGGGGCCCCCTTGGTCTTTTTAGCAGAATCTGATATGTAAAAGGAAATATTAATTGTAGATTATGCTTTGAGATGTGTGAACCGTCACGAAGGGGTTGGTTGCTCCGCATAGGAATTGGTGAAACATTATGGTCCAACCGCTATTGAATTTTAAAACGATCGAGCCGGTCCCGCAGGTGATAGCTTTGGTGGGTAGCTATCGCAAGGGCGGTATCATTGATTCTTTGGTCGACGCGATTTTGGTTGTTGTCGCCGAGGGTGGCTTTGCTGTGCGTAAAATCTATTTGAACGAGGTTCACATAGATTTTTGTCGTAATTGCCGGTGTTGCACCCAGAGCCCTGGTACTACGCGGGGTGTCTGTGACCTGGCAGACGAGATGTCGGCTCTGCTGGAGATCCTCGATCGGGCGGATGGTCTGATCCTGGCCTCGCCGGTCAATTTTTTCACCGTGACAGCGTTGACCAAGCGTTTTGTCGAGCGGTTAGTGTGTGGTGCTTACTGGCCCTGGGGGAAAATGGTTCCAACGTTGCGGCTGACTCATCCGCGGCGACCGGCGTTGTTGGTGAGCTCCTGCGCTATGCCGGCGTTGCTGGCGCGGTTGGCCACTAACGCTCTGCGGGTACTTAAGTCCGCGGCTGCGGCCCTTGGGGCACGGCCGGTGGGTAGTTTGATCGTTGGGATGGTGGCTCGCGGCGAACATCAGCCTCTTTCTCATCGGGCCCGTCGCAAAGCCAGACGGTTGGGCCGAAAGCTGGTAACCTCTCTGCATAGCGGAAACAGCGACCTCTAATTTTGTGGCC
>CAZKQY010000242.1:0-6914 GCA_964555005.1 uncultured Syntrophotalea sp.
TATCTTGCCACAAGTCACGCACGGAGCAAAGCGAAAAATACGGTAATATTCAATTATTTCGAGATGTTACATCGTTTGCAGGTTTTTGCAAACCCATCAGTATATTAAGTTGTTGCAGAAAGTCTTCTTCCGAGGCGACCTGCCCGTGGATTTTTTTCAAAGCCTGGTAGCACTCGTCTCCATCAATGAAAGTGGTTAGTTGAGTGTATCCAGAGTGGATCAACACTCGCTGAATGCCGGTGCGAATGATTGCCGAGTCTTCGGCCATCATTATTTTGACCTTCTGGCGTCGCTCGGTTTTGTTTAAGCCATCTGGCGTAGTATCCTGTTTCTTAGCCTCTTTTCCTGTAAAGACCTTACTTAACGCAGGATCGAGTTCGGTAAGGATGTGCTCCAGGTCGACGATCAGAATTTCTTTGCTGCCGACATTGATGCTGCCGGTGAAGCGGGGTTTGAACTTATCGATAAAGGGAGCCATCGGCCGAACGTTTTCCCAGTTGATGCGGTGAATCTGATTGACATCGTCCACTAGAAAGCCTGTCACCTTGAGGTTGAACTGGCAGACCAGAACGACGGGTCGTTCAGGCCCCTGGCCGGAGGGCTGTTTAGGGTTAAGATGTTTGTTCAGATCGATTAAAGATATGGATTGACCCCGCACCAGATAGGTTCCCATTACCGACGGTTTGCTTTCCGGCAGAGTCGTGGTTTTTTCGGGTTCGTATTGAATAATCTCTCGCAGCTTCTGAACGTTGATGCCGAAGGACTGTTCCCCCAGATAAAATTCAAGGATCTCCATTTCATTAGTACCGCTTTCCAGCAAAATCTCTTGGCTGGGTCTGTCTTCCATCATTGCTTTCGCTCCGTATAAAAGATAAGAACTGCTCTGTTTAAGTAAAAGCCGGCAAGCTGGTCATTATTCTGACACAAATATAATGTTTAACAGGGCGTTGCGCCAAAAATCAGGTCATTGCCCAAATATCTGCGCGGTATCAGACATTTGGTATAAAATTAATGCACAAACTGTGACAATATTTGCTCTAAATGAAGGTAAAAGTTCGAAATAGCAGAAAAGGTCAGGGTTGTCTGTCGTGGAGGGTGGCGGCGTAGTTGGATAAACAATAGCCTGCGATACAGTTGTTCAGGCACCAAAGTTGAAGGGCTGGCGGGGTATTAGAGGGTTTTTTTGCCTTGCCTCTTGTCGTCTTGCTGTGATCTTCTGCCAGGCTCTTTGCTGTAAAGATAATTTTTGCCAAAACGATAATTCAACCTACCCAGGACAGAGTAACCCTTTTATGGTGAAATTTTAAAAGACTCAGGTGCCACACTTGTGAGGCGGCAGTTGCCACACATGTGGCACCATTTTTCGATTGGGCCAGTTCTAGATGAAAATCCTTCGGGCCAGCGGAAAGAACGATTATTTATCTCCTTAGGGGACGCGTGCGAGATAGTTTGAGTTCAAAGTTGCCCGGTTTGTGGATTAGGATATGTATTCAGTCGTAGTGAAACCTATCCCGGTGAACATGGACAGGCTGGAGACGGAATAGAGCAGGCGGGAATTTTAATCTGATTGTCTGGGAATGACACTAAATATAAATATAAAAAAAGGGGTTACGTCTATTGACGTAACCCCTTGATTTTTTTGGTGCCCAGGGACAGAATCGAACTGCCGACACGAGGATTTTCAGTTACCAGAAAGAGGGCGTGTAGTTATAGGCCTGAATAGGAAGGGTTCGGTTTTGTCGGACCGAATGGTAATAGAGGGGGAGCCAGGTTAGTTTTGGTTCCCCCTTTTTGTGCCCTATCAGATTCACGTTTAATTCACGGTCGCGTTATCCGACAGTTCACGGCTTTCAGGGTTCATCACCAGTGCTCTAGTACGCCTTGATATACCATCCAAGATAAGCCTCTCAATATTTCCGTTAGAGTAGGCATCTTCCCATGAGTAGACGAAGGGAAAGGCATAAGAGCCATTGCCTTTGCGTATGTGCATTTTCATACCTAAATTAACGAGAACTTTTGTTCTGTCCGGCTCTGGATTTGTTGCAAAAATGTTAAGGCTAGCTTTTCTGTGCATGACTTGATCAGGGACCCCGAGAACCGAACCTCTTGTGCCTTCATGGGCATCTGCTGGGGAGTAAGAGCAGTCTGTGATTGCTATCAATCCGCTGTCTTTTTCCAGTGTCGTTATCGGCATATTTGTCTCAGCAATACCTTGGATAATAGCTGACCATACAATATCAAATGAAGCGTCATAAGTCCTCGATTTTTCAATGTTGACCCTGCTAGGCAATGTTCCTTGTGTTGCACATCCATTCAAAAATAAAACGCAAAAGGCAATTGCAATGGTGAATGTTGTTCGGATACGCATAATAACCTCGATTTTGTTGTTAGAAAGGAGTCAGCGCTCATATATAAATATGCGCGGGGAGGTCCTGCCGTTTGGGCGCAAATTAAACAATAAAAAATACGATTATGCTAGCTGGTAGTGTTAAGCAATGGCTTCCTCCATCGAAAAAAAATCAAGACAAATATGCCTACTCCTGCTAACAAAAGGGTTGATGGTTCAGGTACTGGAGTCATCAGAAAAGCGTGGGTTTGTCCATTGATCAAGCCATTCCCAACGATCTGCCCGTTTTCATTGATGTCAGCTGCTGATAGAAGCAGCCAATCATCGTTTGCAATCAGATCGTTTAGGTCAAGCATATTGTTGCCATCATAAAGGAAGGCAAGAGAGTGCGAAATCCCTTCCAAGTAGTAGTGGCCAACAGCGGCACCATGCTCATTGAGGGCATTTGCATAACTTGTTTTTGCATTTAGGCCTGTCAGGGTGGAGAAAGTCTCATCGCTGAAAATGAAGGCTTGATTCAGGCTGTTGTATGTATCGCGGGCGAAGCCGACGATTTCGCCAGAGTTGTTAATGTCTCTGGCCCAGCTATAAGGAAGTAGGAGCGCTTCCATATTTCCGTCTTCATAAATGAATCCGTTTCCCCATGTTGCGCTTGAATCGCCAACGATATGTCCCTGGTCGTTAATGGCTTGACCATAGCTCTCATAAGAATTCTGATCTGGCCTTAAGGTGTCAAGGTCAGTCATTGTGCCATTTTCATACAGGAATGCGTGGTAGTTGTTAATTGCATCTCCCGAGGTCCAGCCTGTAACTTGCCCATAATTGTTAATGCCTGTTGCCTGGGTTTTCCCGTAGGGTCTTAGGGTGCCGATGTCCTTGATGATTCCATCTTGATAGATAACAGCCCTGCCATCCACATGGCCAACAATCTGACCGCTGTCATTAATGTCCTGTGCATCGCTGCTTGCTATTGTATTGGGTGTCAGGTCTGACATCTGACCATTTTCATAAAGGAAAGCATGTCTGTAAGTGAATGGGCTGTCGTTGGGAAAATATGAATATCCCACAACCTGGCCAAGATTGTTGATGGCAGTCGCATAGCTTTCCGCGTAAGTCTTCGTGCCCAAGACACCAAGATCGACGATCTCATATGAAACCCCGAATGCTGCAACTGGCACCAAAACGGACAATACAATTAGAATTGTTGATGATGAAATAAGCCGCGCTAATTGCCACATGGAAATGTGCCTCCTTGGATGTAATAAAGAAAAGAGTAGCTGATCAGTTTACCGGCTCCTCTTCTCGTATTTGCCGGTATACCGATTTAAGTAGGTAGTCTGAAGCCACCTTATTGAACTGTTTGTCATTCATCAGGCGAGTGAAGATTTCTTCGTTATCTTCCATCCGATCAATGATGAGATTCTCAAGCGCCTTGTCGAAAACAAACTTGAAATTCTCCAAAGTGTTGACCTTGGCGGCTTGTCGTAGAGCCGAATCCGCAGCGGCTTCCTCCCGAATTTGGTCAAAAAAGAGCTGGTCGGCAGGTTTGAAATCGGTGCCGAAGCGGTCGTTCAGCAAGTTGATCAGAAGAGACAGATCTACATATTCCTCGTGAGTGCCACCGGTCCCTACATCTCCTGGGCCTTTGAGCGGGTTGGCTTCTCCTTCAAACAATGGAATCGAGCCCTCGCTAATTTTCTGAAGGCGGTAGTATTTTAGTTTCACATCATCGTCAAAAACATAACCCGGCCCGTTTTTTCGCCGTGGTAGTTTGGAATGCAAAAACCGAAGGTACGCATAGAGCTTTTCAAGTTCAGAATCCTGATACGGGATAATTTGAGAAAGAAATCCATAGAGATTTCGGAAGCTGCTCAAAAGGCTCCGGAACTCCTCTTGGGCCTCTTCATCAAGATATTTGAACCGTGTTATTCCCTGGTCGATAATGGCGTTTATAGCCTTGTGATCGCCCGGCGTATTCTGCAGTTTGAAGAAAACTTTGCAGAAATTTTCTACCTCTTCCTCAAGGAACACGTGGTAGCCGTCAAGTTTGGCCTGTAGCTCGTACAGTTTTTGCGGGTTCACTTCATCGCCCACAGGGGTAACTTCATAATAGGGCTTGAAGGATTCGAATATCTCGCCGGGGTCGTTCACGAAGTCGAGCACAAAGGTGTCTTCCTTGCCCGGTGCAGTGCGATTGAGCCGGGAAAGGGTCTGCACCGCCTGAATGCCGGACAGGCGCTTGTCCACGTACATGGTGTGCAGCAGCGGCTGATCGAAGCCGGTCTGGTACTTCTCGGCAACCAGCAGCACCTGATAGTCATCGCTGGCGAATTTCTCCGGCAGTTCTCGTTCCTTGATGCCGTGATTCATGCCGACTTCGGTGTAACTCTTGCTGGGGAAGTCCGGGTCTTCCACTGATCCTGAAAAGGCCACGAGGCTTTTAATGTCATCATAGCCCTTCTCTGCTATGTACTTGTCAAAGTGCTGTTTGTAACGCACCGCGTGCAGCCGGGAAGAAGTCACCACCATGGCCTTGGCCCTGCCGCCGATCTTGTGGCGGGTGAAGGTGCGGAAGTGCTCAATCATCACCTCGGTTTTCTGGGCGAGGTTGTGCGGGTGGAAGCGCATGAACCGGGCCAGTGCCTTGGCAGCCTTTTTCTTCTCGACCTGTGGGTCATCCTCAATCGACTTGATCAGGCCGTAATACGCCTTGTAGGTCGTATAGTGCTTGAGCACGTCCAAGATGAACCCTTCCTCAATCGCTTGCCGCATGGTGTACAGGTGGAAGGGGGCTTGACCGTTCGGTCCCGGCTCATCGAAGACCTTGAGGGTTTTGTACTTGGGGGTGGCCGTGAAGGCGAAGAAGCTGATGTTCGGCTGCTGCCCCCGCTTGAGCATGGTCTTCAGAATCGCCTCTTCGGCGTCATCCAGCCCCTGCTCTTCCGCCTCCTGCTTGGCCTTGTCCTTGATACCGGCAGCAGCCAGCACACCCTTCATCTCGGTGGCCGTCTCGCCGGATTGGGAGCTGTGCGCCTCATCGATTATCACCGCATAGCGCCGGTCGGGCAGGTCGCCCACTTTCTGGGTGACGAAGGGGAACTTCTGCAGGGTGGTGATGATGATCGGCGTGCCCTGCTTCAGGCACTCGGCCAGTTGGGTAGAGTCCTCATCGATCTTCTGCACCACGCCCTTCTTGTGCTCGAACTGATAGATGGTGTCCTGCAGCTGCTTATCGAGCACCAGCCGGTCGGTAATGACCACCACTGAATCAAAGACCTTCTCGTCTTTATCGTTGTGCAGGCTCGCCAGCCGGTGGGCAATCCATGCGATGGAATTGCTCTTACCGCTGCCTGCCGAGTGCTGCACAAGATAGTTGTGCCCCGGTCCCTTCTGGCGAGCGTCTGCCACCATCTTGCGTACCGAATCGAGCTGGTGGTACCGGGGGAAGATCATCGTCTCCTTGGTCTGGGTCTTGATGCCCCGAACCGTGGCAATCTTCTTCTCCTCGACCTGCAGGTGCATGAACCGCCCGATGATGTCGAGCAGGCTGTCACGTTGCCAGACCTCTTCCCACAGGTAGGCGCTGCGGTACCCGTCGGGGTTCTCCGGGTTCCCCGCCCCGCCGTTGGCGCCCTTGTTGAACGGCAAAAAGTAAGTGCTCGTCCCGGCCAGCCGGGTGGTCATGTAGACCAAATCCGGGTCAACGGCGAAGTGCACCAAGGCCCGCTTCTTGAACTGGAAAAGCAGCTCTTTGGGGTCACGGTCCTTCTTGTACTGCCACTTGGCATGCTCGACGGTCTGCCCGCTCATGGGGTTCTTCAGCTCCACCGTCACCACCGGCAGGCCGTTGATCGTCAGAACGATGTCGGGGGAGTTTTCGTTATTGGTGCTGTACTTGAGCTGGCGAGTGAAGGTCAGGTGGTTGGCTTCGTAGAGTGCCTTGGTGTCGGGATTCATGCCGCTGGCCGGGGCGAAGTACGCCACACGCAGCCGCTTGCCGAAGCACTTGAAGCCATGCCGCAGAACGTTGAGCATTCCCTGTGAGTCCAGAGTACGGCTCAGGTCATCAAGCACCACCTTTTCGGCGGCTTTGCCGTGATAAGCGGCTATCGGCTCCCAAAGTTTCGGCTGAGTCTCCTTGATGAACGTAAGAACCAGAGCGGGAAAGAGCGCTCGTTCACGGTCATAAGCTGGTGGATCGTGCAGCTCGTAGCCACCCCGGATGCACATGGCGTGTTCAATCGCTTCCTCGAACCTGATTTCTGTATGTTTTTTGCCGTCCATCATCCCCCCTGTCGAACGTCTATCTTCCCGGTCACCGCAGCTGAAATTATTGATGATCGGTATTCATTCAATTTCCATATTGCCTCTGACACTCTAGAATTAATCGCATCAAAACGAGCGATGTCGCTATCAAGTACTGAAGCAAGTGCAGATTGTTCATCAAGGCTGGGAAGAGGGATTGCGAGGGCTCGTCGCTATTTCGAGTGGGTAATGGTATGACAGGGGTCATTTCACTACCCGGAGGTTTTAGACCGCATGAATCCTGAATCGTTGTTCGCAGTAG
>CAZKQY010000243.1:0-6608 GCA_964555005.1 uncultured Syntrophotalea sp.
CCATCCCCCATGGCATGGCAGGCAGCGGTTCTTCCTTCTTGGGTTTATTCGGCTATGCAGGACTCGGCGGTGAGCATCAACGCGGCCACCGAAGCAGCGTTCTGCAGGGCCGGACGATCGCGTTACTCTTGAGTCGGGTGACAAAGAACACCTCATCCTCGATCAGTTCCTGATACCAGGTGTAATCATTATAGCCACGATCGAAGACCATATAGACCCCCATGGGAGGTTCAAGATCCCGGGCATTGTTGATTTCATGCTCTTTGCCTTCAGTCAGGCCAACAAAAGCCGGCAGGTAGCCATCAGCATCGAGTCCGACATGAAGCTTGGCGCCACCTTGTTCTTCTGATATTTGGCCCAAGGGAAAAGCGACAGAGTCAGCTTTTCTAGAGAAGCGGCAAGTAGACAGATTTCTCCGTCGAGCTTGAATTTTTTGTTTCGCGGAGCTATAGATTGGCAGCGGACCAGCAATCGAAGAAAGAGTTCCTCATAGAGCATATGCGGCTGTTTTTCATTGCAACGGGCAAGTGTTGTCCTGCTGAAGGTCTTGACTTCGATATGGTAGAGCTTGCTGCCTTGAACACCGATATTATCAACAATATCCCGCAGGCTGCCGCGGCAATTCAATTGCGCGGTCAGCATAGCGACAAACTGAGTCCAGCGGGAGGACGACCGAAACTTTTACGCCACGTGATGAGGAGTGGCAAGGATCTGAAATTCATGTCTCGGAAAAATTCGTACTATTTGAGAAAGAACAGTGCTAAAATGGTTTATGACTCGGAAACTCTTGTTTTCAATGTGTTTTTGGCGAAACTGTTGTAACACAAGTGAGTTGCCAAACCTTCTATTTATCGATTAAATTGTGAGGCAGCAGTGCCTCAAGGCAAAAATGGAGCCTATGATGATAATTCAAAAAAAATAACATATGAAAAAAATCTCTAATTTTTTTCCTGGGAGGATGAATCGGTGAGTCGAATAATTAAAACCGCACTTGAAATGGATGGAATGCGTCGTGCTTCTGCATTTAATGGTGAATTGATGGATTATTTACGCCCTCATATAAGAGCGGGGATCAGCACCGAAGAGATCAATACCCTCGCTCATGATTATACGCTTCAACATGGTCACACCCCGGCCTGCCTTGGCTATCACGGTTTTCCGAAATCATTGTGTACATCAATCAATAACGTTGTTTGTCATGGTATTCCGTCAGCGAACGAGATTCTCAAGGAAGGAGATATTGTTAATGTTGACCTGACTACCATTGTCGATGGTTTTTTCGGTGATTCGTCTGAAACATTTTTAATCGGCCATGTGAGTAGTCAAGCGCGCAAACTGGTAGCAGTTACAGCGCGGGCTTTGGTAATGGCCATTGAAAGGGTTAAACCGGGGATGCGACTATCAGTAATCGGTGAAATCATTCAACCATTTGTTGAATCTCATGGGTATTCAGTGGTGCGAGACTATGCCGGGCACGGCATTGGTCGAGAGTTCCATGAAAACTTTTCTGTCTTACATCATCGCAACAGAGAATATGATCAGGTGATCTTGCGCCCCGGTATGACCTTCACCATTGAGCCAATGATAAATATGGGCAAATACAGCGTTGTTACTGACAAAATTGATAAGTGGACTGTACGTACGAAAGACAAATCGCTCTCTGCACAATTTGAACATACCCTTGCTGTTACTGAGTCGGGGCTGGAGGTGCTGACACTAACGCCATCGCAAAAAAAATCTGGTCAAATTCTTAACGTTATTGACATGGACAAATATTAGTTTTCAAAAACTATCCGATACAATCAACAATGGTACTGGTTCGGAGCCGGCTTCGAAGGCATTCGCCCTGTCTTGATCCTGAACTTTGGCAGTCATGACAACAACGGCACAATCGGCGGTTGCGGGGTTTTAAAATACGGGTGACTTCACAACCATCCGTTCCCCCAGGCATTATCACGTCCAAAAGGATCAGATCCGGCTGAACCTCCCGAGCGATCTTGATGGCCTCCTTTCCTCAGGACTTGAGGCTAATGAACCAGGTATTCGACTCGGTACAAATTCTTTGACAGTTTAATTACCTGGGGGCAGATGCTTCTTTTTGGAGATCTATAAATGGCTTTTTATACGGATCCGTTTAAGACGTCTGAAGCAGTGGCGAGAGGATACGAACCCCATGAAACAACGGTAGGTTATGGCGTTTTCTAATAATTGTTTTTTTGGTGAGAGGCGGGCAGAATATTCGGGATGCGCGAAGAATGCGGGTCTGCCTATACCCTATTCGATGTGAGAAGATATGATAGATTTGATGCAATCTTCAGCGTTGCTGCTTGTGCTGCTGAATCCATTCCTTCTGATCATCTACCTGATCGACGTAGTGCAGAAGCTTGACAGGCAGCAATTTGTACGAGTGTTACTGCGCGCCGCACTGATTGCGACTCCTGTCTTCTGGTGTTTCACGGTCCTCGGTGACGCAATATTCTCCAGCGTCTTTCAGGCCGAGTTCGCTTCCTTCCAGATTTTCGGTGGCGTTGTCTTCCTGCTCATCGGCCTGCAGTTCGTGTTCCGTGGCCCCCAAGCAATTGAGGTGCTGCGCGGCGAATCCGAACACCTTGCGGGCGCCATAGCGATGCCGATCCTCATTGGCCCAGGTACGATCAGCGCGAGTGTCCTCATCGGCAAACGACATGAGGCCATCCCTGCGTGCGGTACGGTGCTTGCCTCTGTTCTGATTTCCGCCCTCATCATGATCGCACTGAAAGCGCTGCATGACTACGTGCGCCCCAAAAGGGAACGGTTGATCCAGAGGTATATCGAGATTGTGGGACGCATCACGGCCCTGTTTGTCGGTACGGTATCCGTCGAGATGATCATGCAGGGTGTCAAGACGTGGGTGCAGAGATTCTGAACGTAAACACTATCGAACCAAACGTTCCAAACGATGCTCCTTGGATTGGAGAATAAAGAATCCAAGTCAAGAACCTGCTGGATCATCTGAATCGGACATTGGGGGACAGGGCCGCTAGCGTCAGAAACGTTATCCGCCGGGGACGCCCTCTTCTGCCGGCAATCCGCAGGCAGTCCTGGGCTGGATTGCCGCTCTCAAAAATAATACCGAGCCCAGAATTCGGGCCGTACGGCATCGGGTTTTTCACCAAATTCGGTGTTGGCAGGTCCGACAGGAATGCCGATCCGGAAATTGAGTTCCAGGTTGGTCAGGGGCGTCCAGGTCGCCCCAGGTTGAAGGTTGAAGCTACAGTCCTGAAGGTTGACGATCAAGGCTGCCCAGGGGTTGAAATAGAGAATATCGAAGGGTTCCTGCTGGGAAATTTTGAGGTAGAAATAATCTTTCCCGAAATTGCGCTGTGAATAATAAGGCTGCGTGACCTGTTTAGCCCGCTGCATCGTCGCGTCGTCGCCGGTTGTCTCCCACTGACGGAAGGCCGCCATCTGATAGTCGAAAAAATCCTCGACCTCACCGTGATCATAACCATTTCCATTATGGTAGTATTCGGCGATAAAAGTGGTCTCGACAGCATTCAGGTAGCGCACTCCCAGAAGATAACCGAGTTGATCTTCACGGGTTCGACGGGTGAAGCCATCCGCTTCCAGAATGGGCTGCCGCACCCCTTCCTGAAAAGCCAGCTCTCCATGCACCTCAAAATTTTCGGCGAGATTTTTGGCGAAATCGAAGCCGATACTGCGTGGCTGGTCCGGACCGTCAAAATAGATGAAATCGATATCCGTGTCATACCAGAGCAGGTAAAGCCTGACAGCGGAAAAAAGATCGCCGTCCTCGCCCAGTTCCGTGTTGGCCCAGTCATCAACAACCGGCAGAAGCAGGGCCGTCAGCCCGGCGTTGGTTAAACGGCCATCAGCAAAACTCTTGATCAGGTCAATATCCAGAAAGGTCCGTCCCTCCAGGCTCAGGGAGGGATCATCCGGGTCCTTGGGACGGTTAAGAAAACCGGCAGGATTCCATGCGTAGCCCTTACCCCACAGAATTCTTTTCTTGCCCGCATCCAAAGTTATGCGGGGTGTGAAGCGCAACGAAACATAGCCCTCGTAGATGTCATTCTCCCATTCGTCTTCCTCATAGGTGTTGATATGCTCATGATGTGTCAACAGATTTGCCTGTAAAATGCCCAGCTTATAGCTGCCGGAAAGTTCCGCCAGAGCCTGCCACTCGTGAGTATCCGCACCGGGATCGTCTCGGAAATAGTTGAGGCGGTAGCGGGCCGAATCCTCATCCAGTCGATGATAGATATAACGCGCCTCCAGACGGCCGCCCAATTCGTAAGGTTTCTTTTCCGCTTCCGGAATGCTGAAAGCATATTCGTCCGCGCCGGACGGTCCGGAAACGAAGGCGAAAAGCAGCAGTACCCAGAAAGTGAACCAAGACCTCATACTTTAACGTAAATCCTTGACCCTGAAAAGGTAGTTGAGGGTGAACACTTCGTCGGGGAGACTGCGCTTTTTCAGATTCGCCGAGATCATGACAGATTTGTATCCCTTGTAGAGGGGGCTTTCCGTTTCCATGACCGCAGGCCTGACGACACTGTCGCCGATATCCTTGACATCCTTAAAATGCAGGGTTTTTATAAGCATTCCCGTGGCGGCAAAACAATCGATCCGGGTGGGAACCAGTTCCTTTTTCAGAACCCACATCTTGAGGCGGTCATAAGCTACGGCCCCGCTTTTGGCCTTAAGATCCAGAAGATATTGTCCCTGCTCATCACCGAGACCGGTCACGTCATATTCAACAGCGTAGTCCAGGCGCATAATATCGGCGTTGTTGAAAACACCACCCACAACCGACTGCATGCTGGTGATGCGAATCGGCCTTCCAACGTTGGGGATATAGAGCCACATGTTGTCACCCTGGCGCAGAGTGGCGCGGCCTTCTTCACTGGCCGGCGAAACGAACAGGGTTACAACTTTGTCCTTGTCCTTTTTAAGAAACCAGAGCACATACTCCTTTTTCCTGCCGTCCGGTTCGATATTGATAATCTTGCGATACATTTCCAGATCGCCCGGCTGCAAATTGTAATCAACCTGTTCAAGAATCTGCGCGCCCGTCAATGATTCGGACCAACCGGCAGCGGGCAACAGCGCGGACAGCAAAAAGCAGGCAACGGTTATCAGAATCTTTTTTCTCATGGTCAACTCCCGTAAGAACAATCAGATATGGCGTAAAGCCTCGACCGGCTCCAGCCTGGCCGCCTTGGCCGCCGGTTGAAGACTGGCCAGAACGGAAATTCCAAGGACGATAAGACAGGCCGAAAGTATTTCGACCGGAGCGATTGCCGGCTTGAGGGCAAAAACCTGGTTGGCTCCGCCGAAAGCAACTTCAACCCCGGTCAGGTTTAAAAGCCAGATCAACCCAAGACCGACGGCCGCCCCGGCCAGGGCGCTGACAAAGCCGAGGCTGAATCCCTCAGCCACGAACAAAGCCATAATCCGGTTCGGGCGGGTGCCCATGGCAGCCAACGTGCCGATCTCGCGGACCCGTTCATAGACGCTCATCATCATGACATTAAGTACGCTGATCAGAACAACGGCAATCAGGATCCCCTTAATGCCCAAACTCATGATGTCGATCATGCGCACCACATTGTAAAACGGGGTGAGTTGGTCCCAGGTATGCAGTTCAAAAAGAGGTTTGTCCTGCTGGCTGGTGATGGGGGCCAGAGAGCCATTCAGCGTTTCGGCCACGGCTGTAAGACTGTCAAAGTTCTCGACCCGCACCGCCACTTCACTGATTTCGAGGCTTTCCATACGCAGCAGGGCGGCGGCATCGTCAATGTGCATATAACCGTCCCGGCCACCGGGCCCCATCAGACCTTCCACCACCCCTGCAACCTGGAAGACCATTCCATTGACCGACCCGTCCTTGTTGTTCGCCACCAGAACCACGGTATCACCGGTTCTAACCCCCATGCCCGTGGCCAGGACCTCGGGCAGCAGAACCTCTCCTTTTTGAAGGAGCGTATCCGGACGGGCGGCGTTCTTGATCCGGGACGCCAGAAGCGGAACGACGGCCAGCTCTTTTTCGGGATCGACGCCGTTGAGACGAACGTTGGTGGTCTGAGCATAATTGCTCAACATGGCGCCGAACTTGATCCGTGGAGAGAAAGCCTCAACTTCCTCAGTACGGGACAGAATATCATTAAGCTTTTCATACGCCGTGGACGTCAGCATACGGTCCAGGGGCAGATTATCGACGCTGGCCATATAGCCCTTGCGATGCACCTGCATATGACTCACAACAGAATCGGTGATCTGTCCCACAATGGCCTGCTTGAAGGAGCCGCTCAGTCCGACGAACACAATCACCGCTACCACCCCCACCGCGATCAGAAGGCCCGTCAGCAAAGTCCGGCGTTTGTATCGCAGAAGGTTTTTCCATGCCAAACGCATGACCTTTATCATGATGCCCTCTCCTTGTCTTTGTCCACGGGTTGAATCAGGCGTCCGTCTTCCAAATGAAAAGTGAGTTCAGCCTGATCCATAATGCGGGGATCGTGAGTGGAAAAAACGAAAGTGGTCCCGAATTCATCGCGCATACCCTTCATCAACTCCACGACCTTGTGGGCCGTTGCACCATCCAG
>CAZKQY010000244.1:0-1627 GCA_964555005.1 uncultured Syntrophotalea sp.
AGATCGATGGTCTCTCCGCGGGCCGGAGTCGCCGGAGCTTCGTTAAAGCAGACCGCAATCCGCATGATTTTCCCCCTGAAAAAGTTGGTGACGAGCAATCGCGGCATCGGCCACGCCAAGGATCAATTCATCGTAGCAAAGGCCGGCGGCGCGAGCCGCCTTGGGGAAACAGCTGTTTTGCTCTGGCCGGGGCAGTACGCCGGGCAGAGGATTGAGTTCGATAATATTCGGCCGACCGTTGGCGTCGAGACGTACGTCGATTCGGCACCAGTCCCGGCAGCCCATAACTTTAAAGGCCTTCTTGCAAATAGTTTCGATGTCGCTGTGCAGAGTCGGGTCGAGGGGCGCCGGGCAGGTAAAGATATCCAGGGGGTTCTCTTCAGTGTCCCAGACCCATTTAGCTTCAAAAGAATAGATAGGATTGACCCCGGCCGGTAAAGCGCCAAAGTCGATCTCAACAATAGGCAGCATACGCAGGGATTCACCGTTGCCAAGCAAAGCCACGGTGAACTCACGGCCCGGCAGAAACTCTTCGATCAGTACCGGCTGGCGGTAGGTTTCCAGGGCCCATTCCACCTGACGCAGCAGTTCCTTGCGGTTGTGCACTAAGGCGCGGTCGGTGACCCCTTTGCTGGAACCTTCCAAAACAGGTTTGACGATAAGCGGGTAGCGTAACCGGGCCGGGATTTCTGCCATTGTTTCCACCAGGGCAAAACGGGGCGTCGGCACCCGGTGGTAGCTGAGAATCTCCTTGGTGCGACGCTTATCCAGACAGTTGCCAAGGGTCAGCGGATCGCTGCCGGTATAGGGCAGATTGAGCATGTCGAGCATAGCCGGTATCTGGCCTTCGCGGCTGGCACCGAGCAGGCCTTCGGCGATATTGAATACCAGATCCGGGCGCAGAGCTTGAAAACTGGCATACGCATAATGGTTGGCTTCCACCAGAGAAACCCGATGGCGAAGGGACAGGGCGGAGCGAACGGCATCGATGGTGTCGAAGTCGTCCCACTCGGCATAGAGATCTTCCGCTGCGGCAAATGGAGCAACGAAGGGCGAAGTGGATGGCGCGCAGGCGGACTCCTGGCGCTGATTGAACGTGAGCGCGATGTGCATATGTAACCCCTTTTATAAAGCCTGACGGAAAAAGTTCCTCCCTTGGGGAGGCCTCGGCTCATTCATCGGACTCGGGACGCCTGGCGGCGGGTGGCTATAAAAAGGGGTTGCTTTTTATGCTGTTCGTCGTGCATCTCCCGGGCCGGAATGCGGCCGATATAAAAGCATATACTCCCTCAAAACACACCTGTCAACAGGAAAAATTCATTGTTGATCAATGTTTGAAAAAAATGCGTAAGTTCGAATAATTGCATCGCTATTTCTAGTCCGGCATTCGACTCTTTTTAGGTTTTTGTTCAATTCTTTTCCTTGCCATCTTTTTAAGTAAAAAACAAAAAATTGATACGCATCAATATCTCCATTTGCCGGGTGAGATAGGCTGATCCCAACAAAGAGGTAAGAATCACCAAAGCAAAATTGATGCAGTCGCAAAAAATGCTCACGTCGCTTGTGCGATAGAGCGACCCATTCGGCAGATGCCGGAGTTGTCGCCTTCGTAGAGACCCCGCAGGTG